>NZ_CAWQMW010000124.1:0-43562 GCF_963895965.1 Xenorhabdus sp. PB30.3
GTTATTTCCAGTGTTTGAGTATATAACTAACAGTATCTTCAAGTAAGATTGGTTTATCCCCTTTGATTAATTTAGTTTTTTCTTTTAAAGAAGTAGTTGCTTTCATTCAAACCAAAATTTTCTTTTTTGCGGAAATAATTATTTATATCATCTTTATATACTCTATCAGGTAATTCAACTCATAGGTGTGTGTTTTTACATAAATTAACCTCAATTCTTAATAATCTTGGTCCAAATATCCAGAAGTATGAAGAGCTAACAAGAATCCCTATTATATCAATAAGTTTTACTCTGCCAATTTATAAGGAGCCTCAGTACAGCATTATCGATAGTGTTGTCTTTCAAAGTGATGATTTAATGCTCGTCACCATATTTTCGAGATAACTTAGGATAATATAAATGAATAATCTGATTCTTCCCACTGATATGTTGTTAAAAGAGGGACAGGCCGTATTATTAACCCCAGTAGATCTAACCAAAGAAGATTCATCTCTGCTGGATTTACTACAACAGCAAACTGAAATAGAGGATAGTCTCGCACAATTAGCCGGACCAAGTTGGTATCGTGCTAATTCAGGGCCTAAACCAACTCAAGGCGGAATGTTTATTCCTGGTGCGACTCTGGCCCCTTTAAACGGACAGACTCTTTCAGGAATTGTAAGCAGCATTCTGTGTAACTATAACCGACTTAATTGGGCTGGTTGGCAAAATCAAATCACGCTGCGTCTTTATATTACCACTCCGAATAGTTCTGCTGCATGGGAAGCATTTTTGGATGTGGCCAGCGGCTCGGCCACTGTCAATGCTACAGGCGCGAATATCCCAGCCGATTGTAGAATTACTCTGCAAATGAAAGTTGGAAATATCACGGGTGGGTTGTATCAGCCACCGTATATTTCAACTTATGATTGTACGGTGTATTACAACTAATATGAACGGCTAAGAACTTGCCTTTGGTCTCTATTTTATGGAAGAAACCAAAAGGAAACTTTTTCAGTGGTTAAGTCAATTAGTTGTTCTACATAGCAGTAAAAGGGATGGGGATATACGTAGTGCCCCTCCCTTAACTATTGTATACATTAAAGCGCTTTCCTAACAAAATAAGATAAGTCTGTTTTGACTGATAAGAGTTAGTTAATGCCGCGCAAGAGCGCGGCTATGTTCATACAATGGAGAAACTATGGATAAAAAATTGTTTAATAATTTGGTTGAAAGCATGAATCAGATGGTAGCGATTGAAAAAGGTGAACTTGCTATTCCTGATAAAAATATCCATCACCAATGTCTATCTGATATAAAAAATCTGAGTGAATTTACTGAAACTGTTGGTAACTCAATTTCCTTAATTCAAAGCGAAGAATTATCAGGAACCAAGCGATAGCTCAAACTTCTGACCCTATCACTACACTATTTTAGCGATTTCCCCACTATAGTGACCACCACCTATCACAATCACCTGACCACTAGCGGTAATATGTTCAACAACCGCTTTTGCAATGGCTTCGGCTAAGTCGTTCATTCTTCCGTGTTCGTTGGCTGCAAAACCCAATGAAATCAAGTTGACTTCAATCATTCCTTTCAGTTGACCGCTGTTTAAAGCCATTATTTACCTGCCGTGACTCGCAATGAAAAATCAGAATGTGGTCTGCCAGTAAAGGAGCAAAGGCACTCAGCTGTAACCACACCTGCTCCTTTGTTTAGGTGAATACTTGTTGCATCTATATAAGCAGAACCACTGACATTAATACGCCAGAATCCACCGACTTTCTCAGTTAAGTGATTGCCTGCATTATTTGTAACGTTACCGGATGAATGATTTTCCATATCTCCGGTTGTCGAGTGATGGCTATCGCCCTCAACATGCAAAATTGAGTTACCCCGTGCATCAAATTCAAATGCCGTGCCTGTGGGCATATGGGTAACGCGATACACACTGTCTTTTTCTATCTCAAACATCATGCCATGCAGGATGTACACTTTACTTTCGTGATAACCCTGTCGTGCCGATTGCGGCTCTTTATGACTGCGTTTGTGCTGATAACGACCTTTACCCGCAAAAACCTCTGGCGGGAGATTGGGGATACCGTCTGGATTATGATGAACTGAACCGGTGATCCTTGGGCGACGAGTGTCTTTTCTGCCATGAGTATAATAAGGGAAATCTATCCAAACTAAGTCACCCACTTGCACTGGGGTAAAGTCACCTTCGTTTACTCTGGCTCCAATAGGTAATTTATAAGTAGCCCACGGTAATTTTTCATCTGACACATCATCAAATACACCAAAAACACGCACTTGTACGCGCATTTGTTTTTCTGGATCTTGTACATTAACTACCACAGCTTCTAGTTCTGGTCGCTGAAGCAGTAAATCTGCTGGGTTATCCATTTAATACCTTATTTATATTTAATAGATACTTATTTAATGCTGATTAAATATCTAATTACTACTTATCTAGTATTCCTTTTATACGAGCATACAGCTTTTTACCTTTGTAGCTATGTGCGACAAGTCCAATAACTACAAGGGTTGGCAGGCTTTCGTCTATCGGTCGTTCTAAATCAGAACGATTCCATACCACTTCAACTACATCTCCAGCCCTTAATCCACCATTACCAAACATGTAAGCATCAAGAACAGGAATGGGGATTTTGCTCAGGTTATCGAGCACGAACTTATTCGTGACGCCAGAATGTTCGATTGGTGTATTGGTGTGCTTACCTGAATAAACCATACCTTTTTTATCATCCCAACCGACAAAGCGACGATGAGTTAAATCCCTAATCAAAGAGCTATCATTCGGCAAAGAGTATTGGGCAATTTGATATTTTTCACGGGTATCGTTGTAGTGATAAGTAAACGTTGGCTTCATGGTCTGAAGTTCAGCCAGAGTGCGAAATACGAGCGTACCCCGACGAATAAACACAAGCGCACCCAGCTCTTTTGCCATTTGACGGATTAACCGTGATGGGCGTTGTGCCGGTAGTAGATGAAAATCCAGTCGGATGGGAAATGTTCCAACATCAATGGGCAGATTTGGTACTAATTGACGAAGCACTTTACTGACAGGTTCTCTGACAAAACAGCGAGCAATAGGCGATGGCTGTTTAAGATCATACAGCGTTTTCAAAAGTAGGTTAAACGTGATGATATCGCCTTGATTGACTGGCATAGTCATGACCACCCACTCGGCTTCCCAACTCAATATATCGAGATTTACCGGATCAGAAAGTACAATAGTGAATACGTCTCGTTCGGTAATAGCGAGGTCGTCTCTGAGGTACTTTTCTTTATCATCATACTCAATAATGAGTTTTGGCCCGTCTAATGTCGTCGTTTCTATGAACGTAGCTTCTTTGAGAAACGACAGATCCAATTCTTCTCCGTTGAATATAATCGACTGAACCAACTGATGTTGATGACGGCTCATGAAAACACCTCTTCAAGTGGACTGAACCCCACTGTCCAATGAATCGGACTAACATGACTTACCCCTTTACCATACAAAATAGGGGCATTTACTCTATGCTCTACCTCAACGGCATAGAGCCGACCATCTGCATAGTTATGGCTCAGGTTATTCGCTTCGATAGTTTGTGAGTCTTCTATCGTGATTGGTAGTTTGATGTCTTCACCAAACAACTCATAAGCGACGTAAAAACGATGGCCTCCAATACGGCGGCGAGAGATATACATGTGCCAGGCAAGCAACAGACGTTCTACAGATGCTTTATCATTACCCATAAAGACAATGCGATAGGTCAATTCCAGATAACTGATACTGATATTGGTTTTCTTCAGTAATGCATCATCCCAACCAGTCGCGTTCTCAACAAACTGGGCATACTCAGCTGATGCGCTACGAAATCCTATCGGTCGATAGTAGTTAATCAAAGGCAAGCGAGCCGCATTGAATTTACGTAAGCCGTCACTGCCTTGTTGCTTCTGGAACTGGCGAATAGCCTGAATAAAGGATTTGGGAGAATCGTAGTCACCGCGAAAAACCTGCTGTCTAGAATCACGCTGTAAGAACGATTTAACATGGTGCGGACAACTTTCCTGATCCAACACTGCTAAGGCATCAACGATATGGCTACCAAATGCCACATCAATGGGATAAAAATCAGTAATGTCGTTCTTTTCTGTTATCTCAGTCATGGTCGTTACCCAATGAAAAAGGGATAGCAATAACGCTACCCCTTTTCTTATCTGAGGTCGCTAACAGAGAAATGTTAAATGGATGGCTTTGTAGGCCAAACAACCGAAAATGGATCTTCGAATGATTGAGGTATATCCCGTAATTTTTTGCGATAAGCTCTGACTTCTTTTGAATCAAGATCGTTATCTAGTACTATATTGACTAGATTGTCAGCTTCCTTAAGTAAAACTGCTCGCTTTTCTATAATTTCAATCCACTTAGGATGAACAAGACCACGCTCTGTAGCAATTAGTATGCCTGAATTATATTGTGATAAATTCATAATAATATATTCCTTTATTCTTAATTTTAGTCATCAGTTTTAGGATGATGGCTACGCATATGCTTTTCTCTGGGGTTATATAAATTTCCATGCATGTATTCTTTAGGGAACAAGCCCGTACAAATAGTTGGAAGCGCTAAATACAATACATCTCCGACTTTAACATTATCTGAGAAATTAAGGTCAATATGAATGTAATGCCCGGGTGAATTATGCTGAATGTGCGAAAACGCTCTTTCCCATTTCCCACCACTATTACCTAGATAGCTAACCCCAAAATCACCCACCGTTTTGTAATACGCCATAAATGTAGAGCTAGGTGAAGTTTTTACATGTTGATCTGGAATAAAGAAATCGTAGTGTTCTAATTGAATGAAACTAGTATCAGTGACGGTCATCTTCAGAATATTAAATGTCTCTGAAAAATGTTTTATATTCCCAATTCCCATGAAATTCAATAACTCTATAGCTTCTGGGTTTCGTGTACTGGGCTCATCCCCTGTAGTCACTGGTATCATTTCCATTTTGAAGCAATCGTTTCTTTTTTCAGTAATTCCCATGCCAATTGGGAATGCATTGACTTCACCTTTAACATTCTTCATTTCAATAGTATCCATGAAGTCGCCGTTGTAATTGATAGCTTCAAAACCAGAAATAATACTTAACTGCTTTGCAAAAGCTTTGAATTCTTCCTTTGCATTATCAACTTCTTTTTTAATATCATTAATCTTTGTTTCTACAGCTAGATTTAAATCTCTGGTGCTTTCTATTACTTCTCTCAAAGGATCACTCATAAGACCTTCTTATAATTATGGTATACAATAGTAATGATGATTGTCATTCAATCATCCATTTAAAATAAAAAAACATTATCCTTAGTATCTATATAGGTGATTCTGGTTTTTCAGGCCACATTACGTCAGATAAAAATTGGTATTCATTTGTTATATTTCTTAATTTTTGTCGGTAATCTCTGTATGGAGCAATATCCAATTGCTGATCTAATGCGGTATTAACTAAGTGATCTGCTTCAGCTAAAAGAGATTCCCTATGAAGGCGGATTTTATTTAACTCTATTTCTAATAGATGCTCAGAGATTATTTTATTTGCTTCACTTTCCGATAAACCAAGTTTTATCAGAATATTTTTTTCTGCTGGGATATTAATCAACTCTTCATCGTTAATCAGTAATTTTGGGATCATATAGGTTCCTATTTTTTACTAGATGGCTATTTTTTTAATTTCAAGCTGATTCATATACTGCGCTGATAGTATCTGATTTTGATGCATATCCAATATATGAAACACCATGATTATTATTTTCATCTCCTGATTCAGCATCCGCTAATGCTACGGTTCTAGCCACCCATTTAACATTTGTATGGTCATAATCGTGTTCTGAAATAACATCACCGTCGTTCATTAACCTAAAATTAATAGGATAGTTTGAATAAACTTCATACGTTAAATTTCCACCACGTAGCATAAAAGAAGAACATTGCTTTTCTAAATAACCAGTTACATTACTGTTATAACCAGTATCTGGTTTGGCCGGATCTTTTTTGGTAGCTTCACACCATGCCTGAAATCCGACTTGAGCAACGCATTGACGATAGCGCTGAAAATTGACAACCGTTCTTAAATAATTTGCATCACCATGCCAAGGATTAGCTTGTCCTTTCAAGATAACCAATGCCGATGCAACATGTGTTGCATCAAAATCACTTGGATCGTTAGTATGATTAGCATTCCATGCATAAGCACGATATATTTGAATAACAGTTTCATCTCCTGAATTCATTGTAAAAATGACAGGATAAAATGTGTCTTTGTCACCTTTAACTGTTAATTTTGTTACATATCGCCCCTGTCCACTAAGATCAATGGATTTAACATTATCTTTCCAGTTGTTAAGATTATTAAGGCTACTATCTAACGTTGAGTTAATCTGTGATATTTGCATTTCTACAGTCTTATTCAAGCGGCGATTACTTTCTATCAATGCTTGAAATTGTGAATCACTCATGACAACCTCTCATCGTTTTTTTACGCATTAATTTTTCCATTTATTCGATCTGCTGACTCATTGTTTTGCTTCGTGATGGCAACAAATACTTCCATCATATTCTGCTTAAACTGTTCAAATTCGAGCTTGGTGAGCATGCCAGTCTGAGCTTCTTCTTTCGCTGTAGTTAATTGAGCTTCCGTAGCCAGTTCTTTATAACGTTTAGGAACTATTGCCATGATTTAGCTCTGTGTGAATGTTAGTGAAACTCGCACTGAAACTGGTGTGACACTGGCATCATGTGGTTGTGGCCGGAAATGAACGCCTTTCGATTTCAATGCAATGGTGAAACCTACAGCGAGTTTTTTAGTGATGTGCGCTTCCACTAACTGATTACCTTCTACTGTGGCTGTCGCCATGTAGTCAGTTGCTTGTGCGTAACTTCCTAACCCTTCCTGAGTCGTTAAAAAGTCATAAGTACCGGACGTACTGGAAATAGTGATATTCTTCTCTTTGAGCTTACGCATGGAATTAACCATATTGACGGTTTCCTGCATTTGCTGGAGTACATCTGTGTCAGTCTTACTCAGCTGTGCAAGTGCTTCATTGATAGTTGCAACTTTAGCGGCAATATCTGAATCCGTTGCATAAGTGGCATCAAGAGCTGCAATTTTTTCCTGACTATTCTTAATGGCACCGGAAAGCGTTGTCAGATTCGTCATCACTACCGACAGACGTTGGTTTATCGCCGTAGCCATGTCGGTATTCTGTTGCTTGTTATCAGTGCGGATTGTGGCTAACTCAACATTGATCGAGTCACGCAGGGCAACCATTTTGTTGTTGATTTCTACAACTTGTTGACTGTGTTCGGTTCCCAATTGGCCCAAGATGAGCGACACAGAATTAGCGAATGAAGTTAGCTTGGCATTAACATCATCGCGCAGTGTCTTGGCTGTGCGGTTTAGCGATTCATCGTTAACCTCATCAGCAGTAGATACAAGCGAGAAGTCAACAGCCTGTGGCGCTGAAACAGCAGGAATAGTGACCTTATTCTGGATCGGCTGTGTCACAATATTGCCGGGGGACGGTGCTTTGACTGCTGAACCATCCACGCCAGTGACTGGCGTCAATTTAATCTCGACGGGCGCATTAGGATCGATACCACTCACTCACTTTCCCCTTAAAACACATCAAAAATATCAGCAATGGAACCCACTTTTTCTTGTAGATCCGCCGCCTGTTTATTCAAATTCTTTTCGTTAACTTCATCTCGCTCACTCACCATTGGCACCGGCTTACGCAAAACAGCAATTTTATCTTTGCTTGCCATCTGAGAGAGTTTGTTAACTACACTGGTTAAACTTGGCTCTGGGTGTGGATTAGGCAAGAATACAATAGGCTCACCGGCTTCTGGCTTGAATTTGTCCGGTAAGAAATCACTACCGACATCAAACGACATAAGATTGTACTTAAAGCCGCCTGAACCGTGCTTACCTATAGGCTCAGCTTTGATGATATACAGTAAACGAACTTGTATCGTTTCATCGCTGGTCTGCTCTTCAATCCACAGCACACTTTGTTCTGGTACGTTCAGTTCTTTGATCAGCATCTGGAAGACTTCTTCACCTTCATCTGTGCCATCGCCAAATGCCATCATCTGAATAGAGCCGCTATCATGGGGCAATTCTATGGCCCGTGTAATGGTCGGGCTACTATAAGAAAATGTTTCCTCTCTTGATTCCAAATTTCCGACAACATCACTCTGACTAAGATGCTCTAACGCATTGAGATTGGCTTTAAACAACAGGCAATCAAAGGCATTCGGGTTAATATCCAGTGTCTTTTGCAGGTCGCCGTAGATTTGTTGAAATACATGGCGGCGGTCGATGGGCGTAATTCGGCTCATTACAGCTCCTTGGCTAGCTTCTGTGCTTCAGTGAGTGACAGCTTGTTCAGTTTGGCGAACACTTTCACCGCGTTCTCTTTGTCTGCGCCATACATCTTGGCGCGATCTAGCTCAGTACGTAGCATGGCCTTGAGCTGATCACGATCGGCGTTTTGTGCTTTCTTCTGATTTTTATCTATGGCCGATTTTGCCTTGGCTTTACTGATTGAAGCTTGTGATTGCTGTTTACTTAACTGCTTACGCAATTCTGCGACTTCTTTTTCCAGCTTCTTGATGTACTTAGGATCTTTAACCTGACGTTTAAATACGCGCTTCGCCTGTTTCATCTTCTGAATAACCTGCATAGCAGCCGCTTTGTCTACATTACGAGGCCGAGCGCGCTCCAATTCTTCACGGTCTTTTTTGGTTAAGAAAGTATTGCTACTGTCACCGGCAAAACCTTCTTTTTCTGCTTGGGTTTGAAGTTGTTTAGATAATTGAGCCTGTACTGTTGGTGATTTCAGTGCAGCTAATGCCTTGAGTTGATGTTTACAACAACATCCGGTTAGTTGTGGGTTTCGGATCTTGGGAAAGTCTTTTTCATAGGGAGCAATGGCAAAATTTCCAGCGGTAGCAACATAGCGATACCAATACTGGTATCGTCCACACTGGCAGTCGATAGACACATAACCCAACAAAATTCGTTTGATAGCCGCAGCCCAACTTCGTTGTGTTTGGGTTAACTCCTCCATCCAGTTTTCAAGACGAATGCGTACCTGATAATTATCTTCGCCATGTTTTCCCGAAGCGGTCACATTGAAATGCAGTAAGTCGCCACAGATTTTATAAAATCTGGCAGTCTTGATTTCTGTATTGGCACGGTGCACATCGATTTTACGTGGAGCCACGATAAGCTGATCCAATGGCGCACCACGAGTACGACTCCACTTCTTAGTGGTTGCTTTACGAGCCTTATCAAAAGCGCGTATATCATCAATTGTGAATGGCTCACCGCCTTGCTTCGAACCCAGCAAAACAGAGTGATAAACAGGAAGTTCACCAGCGCCTATTGCTTCACGAATTGCTGATGGTGACAATGTTCGCCTTGCGTACTGGCGCACTGATTTTTGTTTGCGACGACGAACATTAAATTCTTTGTCCTGCTCGCGGAGTGAATTTGTCATGTTCCCTCCTGTTCAAACTGGCAATAATAGCGAATACGTGTTCTCACCCACAAAATCGTTGGGAGTTTTATCAAGCTTCCTGCCCCCAAATTTTCTCGCATATCATCAAGCCCGGCACATACAGCAACCACTTTCTTCAGGCTGGTCGTTCCGTAATAACGCAGCGAAATAAGCTCAGGCATCCGTATTTCATCAAGAGATACTTCCCACTCTTCCCATTCAAATAACCCGTCACGCAATTCCTTATAAAATCGTGCTCGTATCAACTCATCCTGAATATTGAGGGGACTAAGGCGCGAAATCTGAGTCATAGTGTGGCCATATCTTTGTTAATAATGATGCTGCGAAACGTAGAGTAGGCTGACTCTTCCTCTTCTGCGTTAATGCCTGACAGGAAAGAATCGAGATAACCCTCGTTCATTTGGTTAAATTCACACGCAGCCAGCACACACAATAATATGGCTCGCTGATAACCAGAGAATTTGCTGTGGTCAATGTCGTAGCAATACCGCCCACGGTCATCAGGCACCACGTTAACCATCTGCTCACGGATCCAATGGCGTTCTAAGCCATCATTCAGGACTAAACAGCCTTGTTGATTACCATCCGAAGTACCGCCTATTCGGATTAGGTTAAAATAATGGTCAAAGGCGACATTCATGTAGCCCCGTCGTTCGGTTAGATCTGCATCTTCCAGCAATATCTTGTGTGCGTATTCACTAAAATCATCACCACGCTCTTCAACCAACAGATGGAAACCGTCTTCGTGCTTTTTCTTCAGTTCCTTTTTCAACCGTTGCTTCCACATCCCGAACGGGCCCATGATTTTTTCCAGCTTCACAATCACCAAAAGGTCATTATCAAACACCGCTGTGGCCTGAACCTGCTCACGCCCTAACAAAGAGACACAAAATATCTTCTTCTGAGTACTCATCGTTTCGTCTCATGTTGTAAATCAGGCCATGATGAAGGTAGGAGAAAAATGCCGCAGCAACAGGGAAATATTGCGATCTTTATGTTGCTTTGATTGGCTTTATATCTCGATATGTCAACTAGAGGAGGAGAGAGAGTCAATTATCCTTGGTATGACTGGTTTTTCTAATTGCTTTAAATTGCTTTTGTAAATTAAGATTGATGTTATTACAAACAGCCGTTAATAATTACATAATTAAAACCACTGTTGGCATAGTTTCATCGAACCACTACCTTTACTTGTCATTATTTAGCTAACGGATAACGACTCACAATTGAGAGTAAGCACACAGTGAACTCACCTTATGCTTACTGAAGTCATAAATTTATTTTCTAAATGCGTGGAAATGGGTTTGATGCAACAAGTAATGCAGTATAAATAGAACTAAAGAGTTTTTGTGATAGAGCTTCATATTCTTTTTGAATCTTTGGATCAGGAAAAAAGATGTCATTCCATGATCCCATTCCTCCAAATACCCAAGATGAAAGGCAAGCGTATATTAATTGATTACATTCTTCAGGCATATAATCAATTGGAAAAATTTCACTACCCCTTAAGTCGTGACTGGGGCCTCCAGATAAATATTTTAATCCTCGGTCAAAACAATTACCAAAATTAGGGTAACCATTTTTATGTGAAAATGAGCTAATCTCTTTTAATATCATTTCAAATTCAGATTTCATTTCTGTAAGGCTTGGGATTTTAGGTATATATTTTTGTGGGTGAAAAATACTTTTTTGAACCCGTACATAAGTGACACGGCAAGTATTATCGTGCTCCCACTCCCATTTAGCTTTCCAAAAATCTGAATAGTTAGAATTAACAACTTCTAACAGCCAATCGCACTTTTTTTCATCATTGAAAGATAAATAGCAAGTACGTAATTGTTTCACTCCGTAATTTTTTAATTTATCCAACCAAGATATAGGATCGCTTGCATAGGGTATTTCAAGCCATTTCTCACTATTTTTTTGTAGATCAACAAATTTAACGGATTGACAAAATTTAAACGCAACATGTTTAGGATAAAATTTGTCATAAAGTTTTTCTTCTAGATAAGCGTTTCCATATGTTGCTAATGATAATAACTGAAAAATTTCCGAGTTCATTTTATATTCCATTATAACGTAGGTGGTTTTTCGATGGAGTATCAATATTACACTTGCAAGACTCATTATTCTGGTTAAAAATCCAAAATTAATTGTGTGGGCTTACAATCATAAAGTAATGCCAATTTTTCCAATATTTCAGAGCGTAGGGTCTCTGCTTTTTCAAAACGAAATACTGCAGTTTGTTTTATCCCTAATTGCTCAGCCACCTCTTTTCGTGAAAAACCACGATATATACGCCATGCTGCATGAAGTGTGGTTCTTTCATCAATCATTACGCTAATAACTTCATGGGGAATGGTTTCATCATCATTAGCACCTTTGGTGTAAGAAATACTAACATAATCTTCATCACGCTCATCAATGGGTATTATCATAATTTGTTTAAAGTGGTTTGCAAAGTAGACAATAACCTCAGCAATTTTCAATGAAAAAAATTCTTTTTTATTTACATGATACTACAAGTGAAAAATAAAAAAGTTTTCGCGCTATTTGGTGCCATTCCAGATAGAGAAAAACGATATTTTTACTTTAAACCCGCCAATCCTTTGACTGGGTTAAATGCTGAGGCAATCATTGAAATTGCTAAGACACCAACATCTACGTTGAGCAAACGTCGTTCACTTATCGATTAGGATAATTACTATAAGGTACTCACACAAGTACCGCGAGCGATATATAGCTCGCATCTAGTACTACAGTCGTAACTGTTCCATGATCAGATATTCCTCTCGGCGGTGATAATGGCATTGTTGAGCGCGATACTGATGTCGTCGCCGCCAGTCTGACCAAAATAAAATCTGTTCTCTCGTTTCTCCTGCCTTTTCCATCAGTTTTGACAGCAGCTTACGCAGTTCCGCTACACTCAGGGCTATCAGTCCCGCCGGCGTTTTTTTTTCTCCTGTATCCGCAAAACCGCCAGAACCGCATGCGCCAATAATGACAACGTAATATGCCGATACCAGCTGTGCCACTGCCGCACTTCGTAATGATCCAGACCGCACTCGCCTTTTGTTTCCTCAAAACCGCTTTCGATTTCCCAGCGATGGCCGGCCACCTGAATCAACGTCTTGAGATCGGCCTGTTCTTTAAGGGCATAGACAACATAGGAGGCCAGTTCTTGCTTCTCATCCCGGTTACGCCGGAGCAGCAGATAATGACCATAACGCCGTTCCTCTTCACTCATTTGCAAGCGCCAGAGCGGGATCCGTGCCCAGTCATACCAACGTTCGCCTTTTGTTCCCAGCCCGGCTGACTGTGTTTCCCAGTCGTCATCGGTCAGACTGGCTGCAATGGTGTCTGCTCGGGTGTAATGCGGTGTTTGCCACCAGAGGCGCTCATTTTTGGGGATCGCTAAGACAAACGGTTGGTGCTGAGATTCCAGCCAGCATCGCAAGCGACGATCCTGTCCATAGACCGCATCAGCGGTGACCCAGCGACAGGGGATATTGGCCTTGAATGCCCGCGCCAGCATGTTCTGGGCGAGCTGGGGTTTCGTGGCAAAACTGACCGAGTCAGGCATGCCGGCGGCGTCACAGCGGAGGCGATCCTCTGTCCACTGTTTAGGCAGATATAAAGCCCGGTCAATGAAGGCATGACCACCGTTGCCGGCGTAACACAGGAAAACCTCTATCTGACTATTTTCAATCCGTCCCGCCGTTCCACTATACTGACGCTGCACGCCGGCAGAATGCGTCCCTTTTTTGATAAAACCGGTTTCATCGATAATGGGGTCCGCTTGGAAAACGGAAAATATCCCACGTTAAGACTGTTTTTTGTACAATTCGGTGTCGACTGTACGTAATGGCCGATATTTTCCGGACCCCAGCTTAAGATTATGGCGCCAGACGTAATCGCCACTCAGATTAATATGTTCCCAGCCCAGAGGAGAAAGATGAGCTACCAGTTGTTCATTAATCGGGACACCTTTTCGTTTCAGTGACTCAATGGCTCTTTCTATATATACCGTGTTCCACAACGTGATCGCCGCTGTCAGTAACGTCAGTCCGCTGGCGCGGTAACTCTGATTCTCCAGCCCACGATCCCTGATTTCACCCAGACGATGCATAAAGACCGCTCGCGCAAGGGCATTACGGGCCTCACCCTTATTCAGCCCCGCCTGGACGCGTTGGCGCAGACCCGGTTCACGAAACCAGTCCAGCATAAACAGTGTCCGCTCTATGCGGCCAATCTCTCTCAGCGCTTTGGCAAGCCCATTCTGTTTTGGGTAACCGGCTAACTTTTTCATCATCAGCGATGCGGTGACTGTCCCCTGCTTAATCGAGGTTGCCAGGCGTAATACCTCATCCCAGTGCGCCTCAATGTCTTTGAGATTCAGGCTGGTTGTTGATATGACGGACTGAAGCCCCGGATAGCACTCGGTCTTTCCATGAATAAACAGCCGCTTGTCATGAAGATCCCGGATCCTTGGCGCAAAAGCGAATCCCAGCAAATGCATCAGGGCAAAAACATGTTCAGTGAAGCCTGCGGTATCGGTGTAATGCTCGGTAATTTCCAGGTCGCTTTCATGGTACAGCAGGCCATCAAGCACGTGAGTTGAGTCACGCACCCGACTGATCACTTTGGCGTAGAACGGACTGTATTGGTCTGAGATATGGGTATAAATCTGCACGCCCGGCTCCTGGCCATATTTAAGATTGACCTGACCGGCATAACGTCCGTGACTGCCTACTCGAAAGTTCTGTCCGTCTGACGACGATGTTGTACCATCACCCCAGAATGCGGCCAGAGGTCGCGCTTTCTGAGCGTTGACCAACTCGACGAGGGCTGCTGAATAAGTTTCATCTCTGATGTACCATGCCTGAATACCTTCGAGTGACGATTTTGTTGCCCCTGGGCAGGATTCCGCCATTTTTGTCAGCCCCAGATTGATGCCGTCAGCCAGAATGGTAGTCAGCAACAGTCTTCCGTCTTTTGGTCTGACGTGATTATTTTTGAGGTGCGTGAAGTGACGCGTAAACCCTGTCCAGTTGTCCACTTCTTCCAGTATCTCCGTAATTTTCGGATGGGGAAGCATGCCATAAACCAAATCGGCAAAGGGGGGAGACACCTGAAGGAACGCTGTTCTCCAACGGAGTTATTTTTACGCCTTTATCTGAAATATCAACATCGGGCAACTCACCGGCAAGCGCCATCGCGTTAACTTCTTCCAGACGCGATGCAAGAAGGGTCATACGGGCCTGAAGGTATGCCTGGCAATCGGTCTGAACGGCCAACTGTAACTGATCATTGTGTCGGAATTTCTCAAACTCAGCAACCGGGATGAGATAATCATCAAAATTTCTGTAGCGACGTGATCCTTTTACCCAGATATCACCGGAACGTAACGCCCCTTTGAGTTCATTCAGTCCGCAAAACTCGTAGTATTTGCGGTCGATTCCTGACGGCGTGAGCACCAGTTTTCGCCAGCTTTCAGGGATAAAGCCTGTTGGCGCTGCCGGCGGAACTTTACGAAGTTGCTTACGGTACATTTCCGTTATGGTGTCCAGCGCATCGCTGAGCGTCTGCGCAGCAGGCGTCGCCGTGAACTGCAATGCTGATAGCATACGCGGGGCGTATTTACGCAGCGTGCTGTATTTTTCGGTGATCAGGTGAAGTGGGTCGAAATTGCCCTTACGTGACAAAAACCGCGTTTCCTCCACGCTGTTGATGAATTCCTGCCAGGGAAGGACGTCTTCTATTGCGGTCCAGGGATCTTCGCCGGATTCTCTGGCGTTAAGTAACGCCTGACCGACGGTAACGTACAGCTTTAGCTTGCTCTGAATAAGCTTTCCCGTTTGCTGGAGTCGTTCGGCCTGCGTTCGTTTTGCCCTGCTGAACAAACTACCCAGAATACGCTCGTGCAGATCAATCACTTCGTCTGTCAGGGTGGCCCTGGCCTCTGTTATTATACAAACCATCGTAGCGTAACGTCTAACATCGGTGAATTTTGCCAGGTCTCTGCTGCTCATTTTTCGGCCCTCACGCGCCAGTTTAAGCAACCTGTTCTGGTGAACGGAAAGCGCAATACCATCAGGCAATCCCAGCGCGGCAATGGAATTAAGCCGGTCGATATGTTGCAGCACATTTTTACCGTTGATTTTACCCGGAGGCTGAAGTAGCCATGCCAGACGGGAAGGTTGGTCACTCTCTGATATGAGCAGGCTGTCGAGTGCTGATTTATGCTGATTTTCCAATTGCGCGGTAAGTGCCGAAAATACGGCTCTGTCAGCGAGCGTGACGACTTCGGCAATCGTCCGTTCGATCACATCAACAGAAGGGAAAATAACATTATTGTTATGTAGCCAGCTGAGCATTTCTTCCGCCAACATAAACCCTTTGTCAGTTCGCATGGCATAGGGGTGCAGATGCCGGATACAGTCTTTTTGCCGCGTTCGGCTGAACGGGGATAATTTCAGGTAGCGATAAAGTTCGGTCAGATGTTCCCAGCGGGTTTGCTCTCTGGATGCATATTCATGCCATAAATCAGGCTGAAGTTTCAGTCGGGAAGCGACTCTGGATACGACGCCACTGTAAGGCGCGGTACTTTTGTCCGGAATAAATCCAGGTCCACGCAGATAGCAGAGTAAAACGGCAAAGCCCAGGCGATTCGCTGGCCGTCTGTGCTTATTAATGAGCGCAATATCACGCTCATTCAAAAAACACATTCGGATCAGAATAATTTCATCATCGGGTATAACCAGTAAGCGCTCCTGTTCTTCACTGCTCAGTATCTGTCGCCGTGGCATAAATGCTTCTCTCGCGTATAGTTTCAATTTGTTATTGGTTAACGATGACCGAAACTGACCGGTTTCGTACACCAGTCAGCAAACCTGTCCAAAACTTAGTGAATTTAATTTAGTACATATGTTATATTTCGTACATTTATTTCGTACAGGAAATTACGCTATGTCACGAGTTTTTGCCTACTGCCGGGTGTCCACCCTGGAGCAGACTACTGAAAACCAGCGCCGGGAAATTGAAGCCGCCGGTTTTACCGTCAGACCCCAGAGATTAATTGAGGAACAAATCAGCGGTTCGGTGGCAGCCAGCGAACGCCCCGGTTTTGCCAGGCTGCTTGACCGCATGGAAAATGGCGATGTGCTGATTGTCACCAAACTGGATCGCCTGGGTCGCGATGCAATGGATGTGCGAAAGACCGTGGAGCAACTAGCGACGTCAGATATTCGGGTTCACTGTCTGGCGCTGGGCGGTGTTGACCTCACCAGCCCTGCCGGAAAAATGACCATGCAGGTGATTTCAGCGGTCGCTGAATTTGAGCGTGATTTACTTCTTGAACGCACTCAGGCCGGTATTGCCCGTGCCAGAGCATCGGGTAAACGTTTTGGTCGTCCGCCAGTATTAAATGAAGAACAAAAGCAGGTGGTACTTGAACGAATTCAGTCAGGGATAAGTATAAGTGCAATTGCCCGTGAGTTCGGAACAACACGTCAGACTATTCTCAGGGTGAAAGCTACACATGTATTATTATAGAATTTCCGATTATTTTTAATATAAACATTACATTTCCGTTAAGAGTTATGTTATTTAAAAATAAACAATAAACAATCGGAGCCGTAATGAAAAATCTAATTCCTGAGCTGATACACATCGCTGCATTTTCCGATAACGGGCAAGGTGGGAATCCAGCAGGCGTATATATTGGTGCCAGCTTACCGGTAGCAGCGGATATGCAGCGTATTGCCACTGAAGTGGGGTTTTCTGAAACGGCTTTTGCTGCCCCGGTGACAGAAGATAATACACACGAATGGAAAGTCCGTTATTTCTCACCAGAAGCGGAAGTACCCTTTTGTGGCCATGCCACTATTGCCACAGGAGTAGCTCTGGCAAGGCGTTTTGGCAAAGGTGAGTATAAGCTGCATCTAAATCAAACTAATATTCACGTTTCAGGTTGGTTGGATAATTCAGGGATATGGCAGGCGGCTCTACAATCACCGCTGACCAGGAGTCAGCCTGCATCCAGAGAGTTAGTGGAAAAAGCGTTGGCTCTTTTTGGTTATACCGTCGCCGATTTGGATCCCCGAATTTCTCCGGCTCTTATTCACGGCGGTGCAGATCACTTAGTCCTTCCCTTAAAGCACCGGGCTTCACTGGCGTCTATGCATTACGAGTTAGAGCGAGGGCGCGATCTGATGCAAACATATGGCTGGGTAACAATTTTATTAGTTTATGTGGAGGAGGAGCGGATATTCCATACACGTAATCCATTTGCTTATGGGGGAGTGTATGAAGATCCGGCTACCGGTGCGGCAACAGCGGCATTTGCCGGTTATTTACGGGATATACGCTGGCCACACAACGGATCAATTGATCTTATTCAGGGCGAAGATATGGGCATGCGATCCAGAATCCGCGCGGAAATAACAGATGAGTTAGGGGGTTCTATTAGAGTGTCAGGTCAGGCCCGGCTGATACAAATCTAAAAAAACATCATATGGATAGCGTCTGGCGAATCACTAGTTTTCGTACGATTGGGCTTCAAACACCATATAAAAAGAGCCATTGAGTTATTAGTCACTGAAACGAAAAGGTATCGAGATTAATGAGCAGCGGTACCTCATCTTTCCTCTCTGGGTTGGGAACATATTAATCTGAGTGAAGATTATGTCTGGCGTAATAACGTTAAGCTGGGGTCAGGAAAATACCGTCCATTACGTGCAGTCGATACTGAACTGTACAAAAAACAGCCTTAGCGTGGGATATTTTCCGTTTTCCAAGCGGACCCCATAATGAGGATACCTTGCTCATCCCCCAAATGTGCGGTGACATAATCACGTAAGATATCGCGGGCGGCTTCAGCATCCCAATGAGCCCGTTCCAGAAAATATTGAATGCCATCCGGTGAGCGTTCACCCAGCCATTCAGCCAGTTGCCAGCCGTTTTTACGTTCAACATCGCTGAGTAATCCACGAAGATACGCCAAACAACGTTGCTGAGAACTTGCAGAGCAAAATAGTGGGATCAGACGGGAATGAGCCAGCAGAAGCGCCTGTTCCCAGAAATTGACAGGTGAGGCCATAGGGCACCTCCCTTAGGATGAGGAAGAAAGAAGATAGCTATCATGACACAATGCCGGCTACGACTGTAGTACTAGGTCAAACAAGCCAGCCGGATATAGAGAAGTGGCTCCATCTTTCCAAAAAAATGGTTCAGCGAATGCGATTTATCTCCCCAACGCATCCATGCGCTTCAATGTGGGCTCCCAGAGAAATGTTAAACTTATGATGTTGCGTTTAGATGATATTTTGACCTAGTTGGGGGAATCACATTATCATCAATCATCACAGTAAAAAGCATATTTTACCGCGCCAAAAAATTAATCGCTCTCAGAATTAAATTGGAGTCGTAAGCCAGCTTGCTCCATAGCTGGTAAGACATCTCTCACGAAGCTCTTAATGCCCTCGTGATAATCCAGCCAGGTCAGAGCAATACCATCGATTCCCCAGTCTGAGTATTTCTTGAATTGCTTGACAATAGATTCGACAGAGCCAACAAGTGGAACACCTGCCAAGCCGGCTTTGAAGTGGAATTTGAATTCTTGTGCTTCTTCAGGAGTAAATATACCCGTTTGTATCCCTAACTCCTTGGCAATATTGTCGGCACCTTCGTCATCTCCTTGCTCGACAGCGTAGTAATTCACATATTCAGCCGCCTCTTCATCAGTATCCTTCTGTACAACGTAACCATAGCACCATATCTGTATATCTTTACCGAATTCCGTCTTCGCCAGATCTTTATATGAGGCAATTTGCGATCTAACAGCATCTTCGCCATGCATGTGTTTTATTATTAAAAACGCTGCATCGCAGTATTGGGCGCAAAATCGCTTGCCCCGGGGCGATCCCCCGGCGTTAATTAGGAATGGTTTGTTTATAGGCTTGGGATCGGAAATAGCTTCGACAATCGAAAAATGTTCTCCAGTGAAGTTGAACGGTTCCTGCTTTGTCCATGCATTTTGAGCAATCTCTAGCCATTCTTCGGCGTAATCATAACGCTTATCGTGGTCCATCATAGTGCCGTTGAACATTCGCATTTCGGCACCGTACCAACCGCAGACAATGTTCAACCCGAAGCGTCCACTGCTGATATGGTCGATAGTTACCGCCTGTTTAGCCGCGAATAATGGGTGCACTGTGGATAAATGGGATGTGGTGAAAACCGCTATCTGATTTGTCAAAGCTGCAATTCCAGCAGCCCATGTGTAAGTCTCGTAGCAGACGCCACTGGTATTATTTTCCCCACCAAATCCCTTCCATCGCCCTACAGGAATGAATGCTTCAAAACCTGCTTGATCGGCAATTTTCGCTATCTCAAGATTCCCCACCCAGTCGTCACCACGCAATCTCTCAGGTGCGTTAGTTACAGTGCAGCCGCCCTCAGTATTGGTAGAAAAAACGCCCAATTTCATTAAATTTTTGCTTGTACGAACTGGATTTTCCTTCACAAAATAATCTAACTTTTTATTCATGTTTTTCTCCCGGCTAGGCCAGATCAAGTGTATATCCAGACAATTGTGTTGCAGGGAGATTGTAGCATTGTATTCAACTGCAATTCTGCGACAACACAACCTATGATATACACATACGGGAGAAATCGAAGACAGCTTAATGCCTGAACACTTAGTAATTCTTTGCTTGAAACGCTCCGGAGGTTTGCAGGCTTGATGCGCCCTGTTATATTTTATTTAATCTATTATTTTTTATGATAATAATGAAAAACCATATCAACTTTAACCCTATCTCACCCAATAAAAATCAAGAGGTTTATCACAGTACCTAATCATTGGTAGAATGACCGTCCATCACATCCTACAGCCTAAGCGCTTCCTCTGAGCCCGATAAAGGAGCGGCTATGTCATTTCAATTCACCATAAAAGTCGAGCATCGCGTGAAAATAAGAAATCCTTGTCAAGACATCTCGATGAAATGTATACCTATATTGAAAATAACCGCCTGATGATCCCGAATTATGGTGAAAAAACAGCAAATGCAGTGGAGCCAACAAGGTGCGCATTACTTACTTCAGACACGCACAGCCGTACTGAATGATGATTTGAAAACCCAATTTGGGCATTGGTATCCGGGCATAAAATTAGGTGACGAAGCGGAGCATTCTTGGGCAGAAAAGATGGCTGCATCAATGCCCAACGGTTTTTTATGGTCTCCAGATAGTCCTCAAGACCACGCGAAAGACATAATCTCATTAGTCGATAAATGTAAATAATATCAAGGCCGTCAAACGGTGGCCTTTTTATCGAAGTCTTACATCTTAATAATAGGAAAGTAGATATGAGAAAATACAGTTTTAGAATTGTGGTAGGCGGAAAAAAAATCACTACCGACAATGATTTGTTTGATATATCTGATGCTTTGTATGAAGCAGGATGCAGTGATGCTCACCCAGCTGCATACAACGGTACATTGTACGTTAATTTTACACGTAACAGCGAAAGTTACGCTAATGCTGTCCTGTCCGCTATTACTAACATTGAGTCAGTTTCAGGGTTAATGTGTCTGTCGGTCGATATTGGAGATATCGTCAGCTTAAGTGATACGGCTGAATTGTCTGGCACAACCAAAGCGGCATTATCCTGATACAGTAGGGGAAGCAGAGGAGCTGGTGATTTTCCAACGCCTCTTTTACGTGTAGACAGTAGTCGTCCGTTATGGTCCTGGACTGATGTTGCTGAGTGGCTCGCCAAAAACAAAATCATCGACAATGAGTTGGTAGAACAAGCCCGTATTACCGGCTCTATTAACACAGCACTATCCATTCGAAACACGAATTCAATGGATGTTGTATTTCAATTTATGAACGCATTAAACAATAACAATCTAAAGGCCGTCACAGTATAGGGGTTGTAAGCCGGAACCGTCCAAAATTTTGTCAGGTTAATTTGGAATAGTGACAGGGTAACTGCAATAGGCACTAATGCTCCAAGTTCCTACCGGAGTTTTTTGGAGTTGTTTGTTTTTCATCATCAACTTCCGTTAGCTATCGTTCGCTGTTCTGTTACGGGCCAACGTCCCATATAGGGGTAGTGATCGGGTAGCTGTGATAACCGCCAACTTTTTTATCACTTTAAAATTCATCTTTTTTAAGTACTAATCCAAATAATGGGTTCTCAATGTCCGGAATGGGGTGGTAAACTCGGACCCGAACCGCCGAAAACTCCGTTATCTGGTGATTAGCGATAATCGTTTATTTATTTATTTGTTTGTTATAACAATATTATTTTAAATGTTATTTTCTTTTAACCATTTTCTGATTCTCCCTCGGACATTGGCATAGGGGGAAAACGTATTGAGCTGTATCATTCGGCCTTTGGGCCATTTACCATACCAGGACATGTGGTAAAGCTCCTTATCTGACCGATTTGATATAGTTTCTACCAGTTCCGCCTTTACGGTCTCTAACCGCTCAAGTAACTCAGCCCAGTTGGAAGACTGATAATCCGTATAAAATTTTTGAGCAAGTAAACCGAGTTGATTCCATTTGAAACCCGTTTCGGGAAAATCTACAGATTCTCCCCTGTCATCCTGACACAACCATTTCAGGACCAGTTCATTCCAACCCAGCAAGTATGACACTAAATTGGCCGGACTTATTTGCGTTCCTACCACATGACCTCTCATTGAACATTCGTGAACCCGACTTTCGGGAACACGTGCAAGATCATCGGTCAGTCTTTTGAATGTCATGGAAATAACCGATAACAACTCGGTCTTTGACGTTGGTACAGCCATAAATTTTGCAACTCCTCCGGTTCATTCAAATCAGGGTTGAAAGGCGAAAATAGACACACTCATTGTTGAAAATCGGTTGTGCTGCTTATTTTTCAGGAACAATTCCCGTTAGTTATCATTTGTTATTCTGTTGCGGGTCAATGTCCGGTAAACCGTGGGCCTTGATACTGAAAACAATTCAGCCAAATCACTGATCGAATACTCGCCTGTGCCGTGCATCCGGCACAGTTCTTTCTGTTGCTTATGGGAGAGTTTGGGCTGTTTCCCGCGCAGTTTTCCTTTCGCCCGGGCGATCGCCATCCCTTCGCGTGTGCGCAAACGAATCAGGTCTCCTTCAAATTCCGCAAACGTGGCCACTACGTTGAAAAACATTTTGCCCATCGGGTCGGTCGGATCATAAATACTCTGGCCCAGTGCCAGTCTGACGCCTCTCGCTTGCAGTGAGTCGGCAATGTCACGCGCATCAGGCACGGAACGTGCCAGTCGGTCCAGTTTAGGGACGACCAGCGTATCACCGCGCCGCACTGCGGCCAAAGCCTGATCCAATCCGGGGCGCTGCCGGTTTGTTCCGGTCAGACCTTTATCAAGGTAAATCCGGTCCGGGGAAACGCCGAGTTTTAACAATACTTCCTGTTGGGCGGTCAGATCCTGCTTATCGGTAGAACAACGGGCATAGCCGATTAATATTCCAGTCATCAGTGTGTACGATTAGGGGGCTACAAAAGAGATTGCTATCGTACCACTTCTGTGAGACAACGGCAGCAGCGATTTATCGGGATTATCAACCTGTATTCTCACCGTCCGCAGAGCGATCCCCTTACGGACATTCATTTCCCGGAGTCAGCGCGATGACTCATCATACAAACAAAACCGCCAGTAAAGAAAGGTTGTCCGTATTAATCGAGGCTGAACAGGAGGCTTTGTATGGCTTGGCTGATTTTGATGACGCCCAACAGCAGGAATTTTTGTCGCTTTCAGCTAACGAGCTGGCGCTTGCCAGAAATCGGCCTAATTTATCTGCTCAGGTTTACTGTATTTTACAGATCGGTTATTTCAAAGCGAAACAGGCTTTTTTCCGATTTTCACCTGATGAGGTGGAAAATGATTACCATTTTGTCATGTATCGCTATTTTTGCGATACCCCTTGTAAACTCAAAATGATTACCGATCACGAATACTACACACAACGTAAATTGATAGCCCGGTTATTCGGTTATCGTTTGTGGGCCGGTGAATTTCTTCCCCAGCTTGTTATCCAAGCTGAACACCTTGCGCGCCGTGACATTACTCTCGGATTTATCGCTACAGAATTAATCTGCTGGCTGAATAACAACAAAATCGTTCGGCCCGGATACTCAACTTTCCAAAAAATCATCAGTAAAGCACTGGTTAATGAACGGCAGCGTCTGGCTGATATTTTATCCGACACATTACAGACAGAAACCCGGGAAGCGCTGGATGCGCTGTTGGTGAAAGAAGATGCATTATCGGAATTGACGGTCTTAAAACAGGATGCCAAGAATTTTCGCTGGCGGCAGATGCTTAAAGAACGGGAGAAAAGAACCCTGATAGCGCCGTTATATTGGGTTGCTAAATCGTTGTTACCCCGACTCGGTATATCACAACAAAACCTGTTGTACTTCGCCAGTCTGGCCTTGTTTTATACCATTTATGATCTGCGCAACCTGAAAAAAGAACAAACCTGGCTATACCTGCTGTGTTATGTCTGGCTACGTTACCGGCAACTGTCTGATAACCTGGTCAGTGCCCTTATCTGGCATATGAGGCAGACAGAAGAACGATGCAGTGCAGAAGCGAAAAAGAATTTTGAAGCCGCCCAGCTACGCCGCCAACAGGATAATCAAAAGTTGGGTCGTGTGCTCTCCTTGTTTGTTGATGATAATGTGCCCGATAACCTGTTTTTCGGTGATGTGCGTCAGCAAGCCTGGAAAATTATGCCCAGAGAGAGCCTGCAACAGGCAGCTTTACAAATGAGCAGCAAACCCGACAATAAACTGGCCCGCCACTGGAAAGCGGTAGATATTCAGGTAAGTCTCATTCGCCGTCATTTGCGGCCGTTGTTCTGTGCGCTGGATTTTTCCAGTGTGACGGCTGACTGTCCATGGTTAGCCGCGCTTGCCTGGGTTAAGGAAGTCTTCTCCCGGCAACAACGTTTAACTCAACGTCCGTTGGCGGAATGCCCAATAGCAACCCTGCCGAAACGACTGCGTGCGTGGTTGTTGATCCTGGATGAAAAAGGTCACCCTGTCGGATTACAGGCAGATCGTTACGAATTCTGGCTCTACCGACAACTCAGAAAGCGGTTTGAATCGGGGGAATTATATCTCGATGACAGTCTGCAACACCGGAATCTTTCTGACGAACTGGTTTCCATTGAAGATAAAGACGACATTCTGGATCACATGGACATTCCTTTTTTGCGTCATCCGATAGAGCAACAACTGGAGACCTTAACCAAGGAGCTGCATCTTCAGTGGATAGCATTCAACCGTGAACTTAACCAAGGAAAACTGCCCCATCTGGAGTTTGATAAAGGCACTCAAAAACTGAGCGGGCACAAGAGCGAGAGTACAGAAAAACCCGACAGCGGACAGGAGTTCTATACTCAGCTGCCTTTCAGTGAATTAACCGATGTATTTCGCTTTGTTAACCAACAATGCCAGTTTCTATCAGTCATGACTCCCATCCAGCCCCTTTATGCAAAAAAGAAGGAAGCTGATGCTGACAGTCTGATGGCCGTGATTGTGGCTCAGGCCATGAACCACGGTAACCGAACGTTAGCCCGAACCAGTGATATTTCCTACCATGTCTTGAATGAGGTCTATGCGCAATATCTGCGTCTGTCTTCGCTAAAATCCGCCACCGATTGTATCAGTAATGCTATCAAAGAGTTATCTGTGTTTCCTTATTACTCTCTGGAGCTGGGCACATTGTATGCCGCCGTTGACGGACAAAAATTCAGCGTTGAACATCCGATGATAAAGGCCCGCGGTTCAAAAAAATATTTTGGTCGCGGGAAAGGTGTAGTGGCTTATACCATGCTGTGTAACCATATTCCCCTGAATGGCTATCTTATCGGTGCGCATGAATACGAAGCCCATCACGTTTTTGATATCTGGTACAGAAATACCGCCGGGATTACACCCATGACGATCACCGGTGACATGCACAGCGTCAACAAGGCTAACTTTGCCATTCTGCATTGGTTTGGATTACGTTTTGAACCCCGTTTCACGTCAGTGGGAGAAATGCAGAAAGAACTCTATTGTGCTGATAACCCTGAGCAGTATAAAACGTGCCTGATACAGCCCGTAGGACAAATCAATCAAAAGGGCATTATTGATGAAAAATCCCATTTAGATCAGATAGTGGCCACGCTCGGATTCAAAGCAATAACACAAGGGGCTTTAATCCGTAAGTTGTGCACTTACACCACAAAAAATCCGACGAGGCAGGCCTTATTCGAGTTTGATAAGCTCATTCGTAGTCTTTATATTCTGCGCTATCTTCGAACCCCCCAAATTTCCAGAAACAGCCATCGTTCACAAAATCGGATTGAGTCTTATCACCAGTTACGCTCTGCCATTGCGCAGGTTGGCGGAAAAAAAGAACTGACAGGTCAGAATGACATTGAAATTGAGATCAGTAATCAGTGTGGTCGATTACTGGCCAGTGTGATCATTTATTACAACTCCGCGTTGTTATCACGGCTGATGCAAAAATTGGGAGACAGTCTGGGCGATATGGAAAAAGCGGGGAGACTTATCAGTAAAATATCTCCTGTGGCATGGCAACATATTTTGCTGAATGGTCATTATACCTTTAATAGTGAAGGGAAAAAGATTGATCTGGATGCGATTCTCGAAGGCTTGAAAGTAATCTGACAAAATTATGGACGATTCCGGCTTACAATCCCAGTATAGTGAACAAAAAGCCTTGAAAATGATAAGTCTCACTATTTTGTTTGGCCATCTTAATGATGGCCTTTTTTCTTATATGCTGATTAATGCAAATTCATAACTGTCATTTTCAGAAGCTATATGTACTAAACGCTATCATACGCGATATTCATGTACGCCAAAACCCAGAACTACAGAGGATGATTGCTAATATAGCT
The DNA here is from genome assembly GCF_963895965.1 of Xenorhabdus sp. PB30.3. Lineage (NCBI taxonomy): Bacteria > Pseudomonadati > Pseudomonadota > Gammaproteobacteria > Enterobacterales > Morganellaceae > Xenorhabdus > Xenorhabdus sp. PB30.3. The sequence goes on from NZ_CAWQMW010000124.1 coordinate 26,542, forward strand.
CTCACAATCGAGTTCAGACGATTTTTGACATTCCGTACAATCTCTTCTTAAAATGACAATTGTATAATAAAAAGAAATTGAAATTTCTATTTCATTATATTTTTCTGTTATATAGAAACTTGCCCTCAATTATTGATAATTCCCAAATTTGGATATGACTAATGGATGATGATTTAACTCACTTAATACGCGCTTTTATCTTGGATGAAAACAAATCTTTAGAGATTGATGAACAGGGCGGAATTTGGCCAAGAAACCATCATCATATAAAACCTTATGCAGCAAGATTGTCTAAAAGGCTAACCCCAGAAGAACGGGTATTATTTTATTTTCATTATATGCGCGTGCAAGGCACTGTTCCCGCCGTTGCGACACCAGAAATTCCCTTGCTACTTGAAGCCTATCGAAAATGGTTGCCCCTGATTGATCAATATGGAGCAGGCTTGGCAAAACGCCATGTCATGCTGTTTATTTTTGGGTTTGATGATACTGGTGTTTTATCGGTCGGGGAGCTGGCAACTGCGGCGGATTTAAAAACCCGTTTAAAGACGTTACACCAAATTCAACGGTATACCCGGCTGGTTTCGCAGCGTGATAAAAAAATGCGTTTTCAACCTTTTACAGCGCAATCTTTCTATTTATTGGAAATATTACGTCATCTTCAATATCAACATGATCATGATCCGAGGTCTAGTAAAAACTACAATACAACAAACCTGACATTTTGGGGGATGGTGCTGATTGTTCTGTTAAATAAAGCCACCCGTACCCATCTTGTCCGCGATATGCTCGAAGGAACTTATTCTATTCCGGACAGGGAACACCATTTAAGTATTCTCAATGATACGGTTTTATGTATTTTACCTGAATGTGAACCTGATGAGACGGATTTTATCAACCTTGCCGAACGCCTTGCATTTATCGAAAAAACACGGCGTGAAGCAACAGAAAGTGTCGCTTTAGCAACGTCATTGAATTTACCATTCGCAAGTGATCAATATTGGGAAATTGAAATCTATATTCCCCAACTTGATGACGCGTTAGAGGGCTTTATTCAGCCCAGTCTTTATCTTCGCATACAACCTGATCCTGATTATGAATGGAATATTGAACTGAGTCATTCTCCATTAGGCCGATTTTGCGAATGGAGCGGTAAAATTACACAAAATGATCTTAAACTTACTGGACTCGGCAAAGGTAATCTTGCCGATTTACCCAAATGGCTTCATCGACTTCACAAAGAATACAAAATTACTTTGAATTTATCTAAAGCTGAAATTTATACAAGCGGGAAACGCTCGACTGTTAAACTTATTAAAGAGTGGTTAAATTCGATGTCTTAGCCTAAAAACTGTAAATTATTTTGTACCGTTGCCATGATTTTATCATTAAAATTAGGCAATGGTGCAAAATTTAGTCTGCTACCTAAACAGAATGAATCATCTATATATTCATTTTATTAGCTAGCCTCCTATAGAAGCAGCTCTTTACCTTTTTAGCGACGTTATAAGTCGTTGATGAATTATTTAAGTACCAATTAGATATCTAATAAGTATTTATTGAATGCCTGCATCCAAGTTAGTAGATAATTGGTATCGGAGGTAACAATCTTCGTATTATTGTATACATCAAATTTGAAACTCAGAAACATGTTTATAAAACACATAGTGACTCACAAAGATTATGACCGGCTCACTGATCACTACCGGAGAAATCCAGAATGATGTCTGTAAACAATTATGAGAACTATGAGGTAGCGTTAAGCGCTACCGCAACCCTGATAAACGCCATTCCCTTGTTGGGCGGAAGCAATAGACGTGATGACTATGAACAAGCACTTGAGATAGTAGAGCAGTTGCTCGATACTGATGATGAAAACCCGCTTATTGACCTGCTGGCGAAAAAAATCGCTGATTATGAGAATACAGCGCCCGAATTCGCCGAATTTAACGCACACATTGCCGCTGTACCACAGGAGTTGGCGATGTTGAGAACCTTGATGGATCAGCACGGACTAGATCAAAGCAGTTTTAAAAATGAAATTGGCTCTTGCTCTTTGGTAAGCATGATTTTGAAAGGTGAACGTAAGCTAACGTTAGAACACATGAAAAACCTATCAAAACGCTTTAATCTGCCAGTATCAGCGTTTATCGATGAGAACGAATAACGTTTCTAGTGAAACTCGGATGAAATGCTATGTAGTAGTTCAGATATGATCTGAACTACTACAACTACTACAATTACAACTAATTCTGGTTAATAATCTTTATTGCTGAATACTATTCTGTAATTCATGCAAAGCAGCCACTTGTAAAAAGTGGCTACGATTCTTGTACAAATTGGGGCTTTCTTTAACCTGATCATCGATTTTTTTCGATAATAAATCAGGTAGAGTGACATTGAATTTTGTCGATTTGCCTAAGTATGGCTCGACATCAATTTCAACCACAGCCCACGCCCACCCTGTATATTCTTCATCTTTGAGCCAGTAATCCAGTGTCTTTGCTTCTGGGGGTAATTGGTTCATTTCGGCCAACAACTCTAAATGTCCAGTAATAGCTTCTTTAGCATTTTTTACTGCATCTTCCAATGAATCTCCAGCTGAAAAACAACCAGATATATCGGGCACAGCCACGCCATAAGCGTGGTTCTCGTCACCGATTTCAATCGCAATAGGATATAACACGTTATATTCCTCCAATATTTTAAAAAATTTGATTAGTGCAGATAAGGGGGCTTATAGCCCCGCTTGCTTCTGTATTTTTCTGAGCAATCCCACTTTAATTTCCTGCTTCGGGTGTGGGATTGTCAGTAGGTCGTCATGTTCAGGATGTTTAAAATGATGATGGCTTCCATTGATTCGCACCAGCACCCACCCTTTTTTCTCAACCTCTTTGATTAAATCTGCACTTCTCAAACCAACTCCTATCTGTTTAACTTGGCAATAATAATAACCCCAATAACCCCATAAGTCAAGATATAAATAACCCCAATAACCCCATAGAAATTTGAATGACTATTCAAATCAGCTCATTTGTTCACAACACAATGAAATTAAAAGTATTTATATTTGTAATTTAGGGAGATAAGTAGTGTTAGAAATTGGATTACTACAAATCATCAATGAAGGGAAAGTAGATTCAATAAGACATATATCCAGAGTTGTTCTTTCATATGATGCAAAATCATTTAGGCATGACTTTTTTGAATGCTTCAATTGCCATTTTATAGCGACTAATTTTATCTTCTGCGCTTTTTAATTCTTTTTGTAAACACAGAATGTCATCAGATTTTTGAAACGAAACCTCTTTATTTTCATATAATTCCAATATTCTACGCGCAAGGTTTTCGTCCCTAGTGTAGAAATAACCCTCTGGTACACCTAAATAATCTGCAATTTTGCATACAGTATCAAATGACGGTATGTAACGATCATTTTCATAGTGTGAAATTTTCACTCTGGCAGCATTTGTATCATCTAATCCCAATGCTTCTCCCAAAGTCTTTTGGGTTATCTTTCTTGATTTCCTAATTGAAATCAATCTCTTGCTTATCATTTTTCATATCAATCAAATTTATGTATTGACTAACTTTTACCATTGATACAGAATCCTCCGTAAGATAGAAATGCGAACCGTTCGAATTTATATCTAAGATCTTTAACTAAAATATCTATATCAATGACAACATCAGGGAATTATTTCACTAATTATTATTAGGATAGTAGTTCATCTATCAAAAAGATCCATGCTGTCTTCCCTCTGTTTTTGCAGAGGGCTTTCTATCTGTGGCTTATATTTTTATATATCTATGATGAGGGTAATATGAGTAGCGAATTCACTAAATATGATAATGAAAGTGTTTTTGAAGATACCATTTCAGATATTCTACTTAACCTACCGTGGAAATCTCATTCAGCTACAGAGCTAAAAAAAGAAATTTTCGCAATAATCGAGTCATATCAGGGTGTTCAGGGGGAGGTTAGAGCTGTGTGTATTTACTGGCTGTTATATGATGAATATATAGATGAAACGAAGAAAAAGCTCAAAGAGGACAGCAAAATTTATAATAAAATGGAAATTATGGCTCGTATGATTATTAACATAGCCATAGAAAGAATTGATACTAAAATTTCACTAGCAACAAAGCATTAAGCATTAAGCATTATCATATAGCCAATATTTCATTAGTTTATGATCCTGTATTCGCTTAATATAGTCAACTTTGTTTACATACGGGAATTGCTCATAATGCTCGATAACATCTACTATATCCTGGTTTTTCCCGAGGAAGTAAGCTTTCGTTTTTTCTTTATCTTCACCAAATATTGGCTCAATGTCCATTGAGCATCTTGCATCAAAAGTAGTTTCAAACTTGGTTCGATAAAATAGCAGGGAATCTTCTATATCCGCCATAGTCAGAAGCATGTATGACAACGCCTTCATAAGGTCTGTATAATAATCATAGATCGCACAGCTCTCAACTTCATGTTTCAATAAAAAACGGATAAGAGCCTTATGCTCAGTTGTAAAAACAGGATACAATTCTTGAATGATCCGTCTACGGTTATATCGATTAACATCTCCTCTTCCATAATAATCTTTTTTTCCATTATCCAAAACAATAAAGGGGGAAAGTATTTCTTCAGGAAGATTTAGGCAATCCTTAATTATATACTCATACATATTTGTTCCTTTTTTATTATTTTATCCTAAAGAGCGATTATATCGTTACAGGTAATCCCCCATAAAAAATAAGAAGATTACCCTTCCTATTATATTACAATCCTATTTCTATACTCAGATATACGTCACGAACGCGCTCATCGGTAATACCAATATACTTAAATGTCTCGGTAACACTGGAGTGATTAAATAGTTTCTGCAATACGTTAATATCCGTGCCGCGTTTATAAGCGTGATAGCCAAATGTTTTACGCAGTGAGTGGGTATTTAGACTGTAATCCAGTCCCAGACTATCTTTTACGTCAATAAGCTTGGTAGAAACCCACTGACGACTCACCGGCTTAAGATCACCTTTAACGCGATTCCCCTTAGCTTGAAACAGATAGGTATCACCCGGATTTTGTGCTTTTAGACGTTCAATGCATTGCATGGCGGTCCGATTCAGTGTTAAACGCTTAGGTTTCCCGGTCTTTTTCTCTTCCAGCTCGATATAACCAATATATTCGCCTTCAAGTTGTATCGTTTTGATATCGCCAAACTTCAGCTTCAGTAAATCACTTATACGCAGAGCCACATTACACCCCAGCATAACCAATTCGGCTTCTCGATGATTTCCCCATTTGTTTAAACGATTGTAGATAGCTTTTACGTCATCCAAGTCTTTGATGGGATCAACTTGTTTCACTCTTTTTTCCTTTGGTCGGGGATAATAAACTTAATTGCTATAACGAGAATATAATTAATTTATGTCAACCAATCAAGAGAAAAACAATAAAAAATTAGATATAACATGACATTATTAATTGCTATAAGATACTTAAAGCAATTAGATGGACAAAAAAAGCCCCGCATCCTTGCGAGGCTGACTCTCAATTACCCTGTGCCCTACATTCAGTGCAATACCGTATAAAATAACAACAACAACCAATAGGGATCGCAATGTTCGACTTTAAATGATGGTGAGAGCCAGCAGACAGTGTAAAAAAGTCACTTCTTACCGCACTCTCATATGTAACTAAAGGGAGCTACGCCATTTCAAACATGCAGTTGCATCTTAGTGCATCAACTAATCAGCAATCTACAACATAAAAATGTTGAAAAAACAAAGCCCACTATTAAGATGGGCTTTAGAGGGCTTAACGACTACCTATACTGAGAAAGTATTGAAAAGGGTATCAACTTTCACGGCGGATACTACAAACCGTAACTGGCTGATGCCACAATATTTTTATGTTTTTTCTCTCTATTAATCTAAAAAAACACATAGCAATTGTATGCAATTTATGTAATTAGGAACTTTGTTCCTATTTAATATATCTGATTATCTTTTACACAGGCTTATCCACTGAAATTGGGGATAACTTATTAAGCTCGTTTATAAAACTTAAAGAATTCATCTAATCGCTCAATTTCCAGCAACCCAACCTGAGCATACTCATTCATGCCATCCTCGATCCATTCACCACAGGCAGCCTGTATTGCCTGACGAACTTCTGGATAATCACCAGAATGACATTCAACGACCCGATTTGATTCAATAGCAGCTATCGCTTTATCCGCTGCACTGACTTCCATTTCACCCAACAACGCCATTGCGTTAGCTAATGCGCTATCCGATTGGCTATCACTCTGCTCACCAGCCGGAATATAATCCACTAACCAGAAGAACGCAGTTGCGTCAAAGATATCGGGTGACTTAATCCCTTCACTACGGAGCTGTTTTTTGGAAAAAATGCGCCAACGTCCTAATTCATCAAACTCGTAAGGAATTTTGACGAACTGCTTCTGTAGCTTCTTCTCAAACAGTTTGGAATCACCTTTACAGAGCTTGATTCGCCCATTGTCCAGTGCCTCTTTTAGCATGACACAGGCATAATCTTTTTCTTTCGGGAAACGTTGCTTCACTGAATTTGCGTGTGGCGGTCTACCCCAGTGGATACGAACAACATTCACGCCCAGTTTTTCGCATTCCTGAGCCGTTGTGAGTCCATATCCATCAGCATCTATACCCACAGTAATATTGGTATAACCTGCTGTTTCCTGATGGATAAAGCGAGCAAATTGAACACCGTCCATATCTGCCGGTGCCTCAATAGCCCTCACAACCTCAACCTGCCTTTCACTACCAAAACCACAAACTTTGCCTATCTTAAGCACGGAACTATCTCGACCTTCACCACCGGAAACGTCCGCAGTCGCCACCCAACCCCACTCATCGGCAAATTCAATAACAGCATTAAAACCCTTATCAACCATACTGCGGGAAATCAGGAAACCTGAAGCATTATCAGGGCAAATACCCAACACTCGGATTCCGTATTCAGGGCTATTAATTCCACCATATTCGATACGTTTTTCACGAATAAAACGCACATTTACAAATGGACTCAGTTCGCTATTCAGGGTTATAGATGTGTATAGCTCCTGTTCAGCCAGTTCTGTTTGTGAATCTGCAAAATGACCGGTTGGCCTAGTAAACTGACTGATTAGTAACATTTTGTTATTGTCTTCTGTCAATGCTCCTCGCAGAACTTCAAATGCACGGTCAGAAACCCCTGAAGCTTCATCGACAACAACCATATAGTCGCGCCGGTGTTGCCCAGCTAAACCTTCTTCATTACCTTTAGAGCAAGTCTTACCGAATATTTGCCAGACGCCTTTGTATCCCTTTGTATAGAAAGATTTAGCGGTAATAACAAAATACTGTTCAAGCCACGGCTGGCGCTGGCAAATTTTTACCCAAAGACGTTTTATGTACGAGAAAATTACGTTAGTGACCTGATCCAGCGAGTTCGCTGTCAACATACATAATGACTCTGGGTGAGTTATGATGAAATGTAGACACAATGCCGCTGTAAGATGGGATTTGCCTGTACCGTGCCCTGAAGCTACAGACACCCGTGCGCCGATCGGAGTCAGAGCATTGATCACTTCAATTTGCTGGAATGATGGCTCCATCCCAATGATGTCACAAATAAAGGCCAGTGGCTGACTGCGATAACTTGCTGCAAAGTCCAAATAGCGCGGATCCAATGTGATGGCAGCATGACCTTTTTTCTTATGCCTTTTTGCCATTAACGAGGTTCCTCTTCATTTAGTTCTTCCAGCTCAGCCATACGAGCTGCTAAAAATGCTTCAGAGCTTTGTTTATTACCCAGCTGAAGCTGTCGCTCGCGCTCTTCCACTAATTGCGGGGTCACAGCGCCTGTTGGCAAATCTGAATCGTCACCATCCCCTTCTCCTAATTCAAAACGAATTTGAGCAAGCAAATTAGGAGGAATGTCTAAACCGTTTGCACTCAACATGTGGCTCGCAGTTAATGCATCTATCTCATCGTTCAACAACTGATTAAACACAGTGGATTTGATTGCCAGTTGCTCACTGTATGTTAGTGTGCAACCCTGTAGCAGTTTATGACGCAAAGATTCCAGGTTCGCAATACGCCCCAGCCATCGGTCAATAACAGTGTCCCAGTCCACTCGCCTCATTTTTATATTTATAGTAGTACCCTGTGGGCCAAGATTGTCTTCAAATTCTTCAGCTCGCATGGCTGCATGATTGAAATATGATGCTTTATCACTATTACCTATACTCACCTCTGGTCTTAATTGTTCTTCAGCCGTTCGTTTTTCAATGTACTCTTGCTCACCTTTCAAACGAAAGGCTTCTGTTAATTTAGCTCTAGCCAGTGCCAATTCATGATCAATACCACCCGCCGCAGAAAGCGCTGACTCATAGGCTTCAGCCATTTCTTCTGATAAATGTTGTGTATATAAGCCGTGTTTTCTGGCATTAGAATTACCAACTTGCCCTCCCCTATTTCGTTTCGTACCAGACAAAGGTAATGATCGGCTGCTTTGGTGTGCCCGCTCCCCGATTAAGTGATCGCTACAATACTTAACTTGTTGTTTAAAATTGTTAATGTCAGTATTTTTGCGGCTTTTTCTTGATTTATTACGATCACTCAAACGATCACTATTAAGATCGCTTTTTCGATCACTATTGCAATGGTCGATAGGAGCATATCTAGACACTTCTATCTGACCTTTCCTGTACTGAGTAATAGCACGAGTCAGCGAACCAAGCGGGATACTCTCGTCCTTAGCAAAATCTTTATTTTTATACTTCGGGTTCTCCTTCTGGCGCTGAAATAACAGCGCCAGAAGACTTGACCAATCGTAGGTGGGCTTTCTAGCCATAGCTAACCTCTACTACTGCGCTGCTTCAGCAATACAATGATCACACTTTGCTAGTAATTCGTTTTCTTGCAGTAACCTTTCGTTAATCTTTTCTAAATTCTCTAATCGCTTACTCATTTCAGAGATTTTTCCTTCTAAATGAGCACGTTCCCGCTCCCACTCTCTACGCTCACTCGCTAATTGCTTCCCATACAAATCTTCGATAGATTTCACTCGCCTATCCAGATCTTCCTGCAACTGTTTCATGACTTTTTGCTGTAACTCCACGACGGACGTAGCCCCTTGAATCATTACTTCATCAGCGCGTTTTTCCTCAATGGCAGCCTTTGCATCATCCAGACGTTTTTCTTGGCGTTTCTTCATGAAACTCCAGAAACCAGCACCAAGACCAGCAGCCAGAACCGGGACTACATAGTCTTTAAAATCAGTTAACATCATCCTCTGATTCCTCGTTTTTTACCCATTCACGAAGAGAACGCTTATCGACATTACAGGATTTAATGACCATTTCACGTTCCACACTTTGAGCAATAACATCTTTATAGGTATTTCCCTTCAAGGGAGAATCAAGGCAATCCTTGAGCCATTCTTCTGGCGGATATTGTTTCTCTACAACTGTTTTAGTTACTGTGATTATCTTCGGTGATCCCACCGAGCAACCTGATAGCATAATTAGGTAGCCTAATGTGCATACAGCCAGATTCTTTACCTTCATGACTACTAACCTCCTTTTCAAGTTGCACTAATTTGGCGCGAAGATCGCCACTATTTTGGAAGAGTTCTTGCTCACGTTCTGAGGCTATCAACCGTTCTTTATTAAGCGTCTCCAGCATCTGCTCAATAAAATCGTCAGCTTCCTGTAAATCACTTTGAAACTGTGAATTAGCTTGTTTCAGCCGATCACCCTCCTCTGTTTTGATTTCTATTACGGACTCCAGATTGTTGATGCTGTAATACTGAGTACCAATGACACCCAGTAAAAATGCACCAATAAAACCACCTATTACAAATATTGGGTTCATCAGTTAATCCTCATTAACATCCAATACCGCCAAATACGCTCAACATACGTCATCGTTTCTCTGGAATGCTTACCAGTCACTTGTGGAAGACATCGGATAATTTCTTTGTAATGTGCAGAATTACCGCAAAGTTTTTGAGCTTTGATAATCCAGCCGCAACCCGCGTTATAGCAGGCCCAAGCAAGTGATAAACGATCAGACATTGGACGTGGGGATTGCCAGACGTTAAGCCTACTAGCTATATAATAAGCAGCAGCTTCGATATTGTGCTCAGGGCTATGTGCTGACACGCCTGCGAAACCAAGTTGAGCAGAAACATCAGCCCAAGTTTCAGGCATAAACTGCCCTAATCCCGCTGCGCCTACATAACTGACAGCTTTGGGATTGAGCAAGCTTTCTTGGTATAGCTGAGCCTTTAAAATTTCCATTCCATAGACTGCTTCATAGGTCGGAAGCCAGTGCTTAGCTGACTTCCTGATTTGAGCGTCATATGTGTCAGGAAAAGATATTGCCGATGAGGTAACAGGTACTACCAAACATAACGCACTGATAAATAGCAATAGAACGGTAATCACTCTTTTCTTTAGCTTTCTGAATCCAGTCATTTTTTACCCCATCACAACCAAAAATCATCTTACGCATCATAGTCATAACAATCAGAGCAAGGCATAGAAACATCAGTTTCATACCGATACCCGCCAGGGCAGTAAATCCCACCGTTGTGAGATTGATTGATTCAGGCATAAGCCCTCCAAATTTTTAATAAAAATACAGTGTTAGCTGAGTCTGTAGTTTGTTTCGATGAAGGGTTTCTCGCATCAACACATTTTTATCAATTCGCTCCGCTGATACCGTGAATCCTCCTACGTAATAGATTCACTAAAACAGCGCTACGGCTTGATCAATAAGGAATTGGGAAGGTATAGAGCGAAATAGAGATTGCGCGCCTGTCTCACTTTTTAATCTGAATATTTGGGGAAAATCAGACACAAAAAAACCAGTTATGAAACAGGCTTGTACGAAAAGCTCAACTGCAGAGTGTGAATTCTTCAGGGTACTCGACCAGCTAAATCGGTATTTTTATCCTTTCATTTTGAATAAGAAAAAACATTCATTAAAATAAAAAAGGATAGTTTATTAGACTGCGCTATGAAGCATAGCTTCCTTGCAAATTTTTGAGTGGAGTTTGAAGACAATGCAATATATCGTTACCAAAGATCATATAAGCGAATTTCCTGAACCAATCACTTTTTCTAAAGGTACAAAACTTATCATTGGGGAAAAATATGAAGGTGATGAAGGATGGGAAAATTGGTATTTTTGCAGCGTATCGGGGCAAAAATCCGGTTTTGTTCCAGCGCAATTCATTGAATGGATTGATGATGAAAACGGTATTGCACTGAAAGACTATACCGCCCACGAATTGAGTGTAAAAGAGGGGGAAACCGTTAGCGGCACGGAACGTTTGAATAGCTGGTTATGGAGTACCAGGGATTTAAATGGCGAATGTGGTTGGGTGCCTTTGGAGCACTTGAAACCAAAAGGATAATTGGACCCTTTTCAGCCATTGTAAACAAAGCGTCACTGATCCACATGAAATACCCTCACCAGAAAGGCGATGGCATGCAATAAAATGTCTGAGCCTTTACATCTAAGATTCGGCAGATTGATCCTGGCTAATGCGCAACAATACCTCAGAATTAAGCCAGCAATGGTAATCTTCTAAGGCTTCTTTCATTTTGTGTTCCACATGAGTATGGATATAGGTTTTATCAAGTTTACTAAGGGCGTGATTCAACAACATTTCTCCTACCATGTAATCGACACCAAGATCTGCCCACACGGTTCGGGCGACTTTTCGCAAATCATGGGCGCTCCACTTACCGGAAGAAAAACTCTTAATTTGAGTACTAGCAGTACTCGCTGACACACACTGACCACTGCGAACGCCATTAGGAAATAGAAACTGTCCGGTATATCCCTTCGCTTTTTGGGTTTCTCGATATAAATCCAGTAGAGCTTTAGAGACGGGAGTTAATGGCAAACGATGTGCTTGTTTGGTTTTTGTATGTTCAGCCGGTAGAAGCCAATAACTATCATCTATATGGGACCACTTAGCCTGTCTAGTCTCCCCGATACGGGTTCCAAACATTAGCATCATCAGGATAAGCATTCGGGTGCTATAATGGCAATCTACCAGAGAATAAAGAATGACAGGTATATCTGTTGCTCGAATTTGCGCATCTTTGGGATGAATTCGTTTCTGGATAAAATCGGTGAATTGCAGAGCTGATAGTGGATTAGTCTCTATGCGATTTTGCTTGAATGCCAGCTTAAATGCAGCCTTAAGAGCTGAAAAAATCAGACGCACATTTGATAAAGAGTATTCACTTTGAAGTGACCAGATAAGATTATCATCGACACAAGCATGGTTTAGCTCATTAATAGATTTGTTTCCCAACATAGGAATTAAATGTTTATTAATGACTGATTTCAAAGTTGCTTTACGTTTTTTGGAAAGTTCACGATCTGATAATGAACGTTCACGATACCAAGTCAGTAAATCTCCTACCTTCTGAAAACTGCCAATTTCCACTGTTGCATCAGTATTCATCGCCAACTCTAATAATATATGGGGCAGACGCTCTTTTATAACGTTCGTTGATACAGCTGGATATATGCCAAGCCGAATATAACTCTTTCCCTTCCTGAGCCACCAGGTGCCAGTTTCACCCCCTTTATGCGGGCGCAATAAGATCGTAGGGCGCGATGATACCTTGATTTCACAACCCTTAGCTGTTTTCAGTGCTCTCTTGATGGATGATTCAGAAAAACTGGTTATGAGTGTCTGCATTGGGTATTCCAATCAACTGAATTTCAGTTTTCTTCATTTATTCCTCAAAAAAATCCTGTACATTGTACAGCTTACAGTGTTTAAATATATATTGGCGTCGTTAAAGCAAAGGAAACTAACTTTTAGCGACGTTAACACCAAATTTTACATCTATCGACAACAGGAAAATGTTGATGACAACACTACAAAGACATGCAGATAGAGAAGGGAAAAACAAAATGATCGTGCTGTCAGCGTACTTTCAAGGCAATTCAGCCAAGAATTTGACTCGACACCAATTCGCGGACTTCCACGCTGATGCTCAGCGGCTGGCTGACGATATCGGTTGTGAATTTAACCTGACAGGTAAGAAAACTAATGGAGATGAATTCAGGCTTAGGATTAAACCGCAGTTTTGAAGGATTGGCGTATCGCCCCGACCAAAGATTGATACGCCGTAATTTACACATCACACAAGAAGAAGGATTCCTACAATGAACAAACAACAGTTATCCAGGTTGGAACGCTCAGAGCGCCTATTATCTATCCACTGCTATTTAATGCGTAAACCTGTCCCTTATTCTATTCGGCTAAAAAGAGCACTGCAAGCAAAGTTAATACGTATCGACCAGAAATTAAGCCTTTATATCGACAAATTTTGGCAATTTTTAAACAGTTCGATGCAACCGTGAATATCACCGATTAAAAAGTTTTGTTTTGAGGATTCAAAGGAAGAGCCTATGACCATTGAAAAAAATACCGTAGCAGCAGTTCTACAGTCAGCATTAAATCCAGCTCGTTATCAACTTGGCATTGCCGCTAATAAGACCGAGGGTATTGCTCATACTTCTGTTAATGCAGCAATCACTATTGTCGATCAATTAGAAGCACTTGTTATCGAACAATATAACATTGAAATAGATGAATTTAATGAGTTATGTGATGCACTTGAAACTAGCCAGCTCCAACTTGCAAACACAGAAAAAGATTTAAACGCTTTTCGTACTAACTTTACAGAGTTAGAGCTTCAGGCTCAAAAATCGATTTCTGAAGCTGAACGAGAAAAAGCTAAGGCCAAAATTTCACAGGCTAATGTTAAAGATAAAATGGAAGAACTTAAACGCCTCCAGAACATGAAACCAGAAGACATGAGGCAACGCATTGCTGATCAGCGTAAAAAGCTTGATGAAAAGCAAAAGTTATTAGAGCAACAACGCATTGCAATTAGTGAACTAAAAAAACAGGTCGTTGACGCTGAAACTAAGAAAAGTGTCATGATACAGACAAATATCCAATTAGCAGAAGAAGCCAAAGAAATGCGTTCTCACCTCATGCATCAAGATGGAGATATAATCAAAAAAGAATTCTCTGGTACCGATAATAACCTCAAATGTTATATCCACGTTTTTGAATATGGCTTGTCGTTCCGACCAGGCTCAGCCGATATCAAAATCATTAATGATCTTAACTGGCATTTTGAAGTAAAGAGCAATTATGGACTTAGCCTTACAATTTCCGTAACTGAATGGTTGCAACCATTCTACCCACCATGTGACTACCTAGCCGATCGCTGGCCGACTGATATTCATGACGCATTGCATGATCTTATCGTTGATCGTGTTGAACTAACACATCCACATCTCATTGAGCGTATGGAATGGGCCAAAGAGAACTATTTAGAAGAAGCAGACTTAGATCCTAAACACGTTGAGATCCTGAATAATGCTGGCTTTCAAAGCTTATATAGTGTTTTACACGTTCCACCTCATCGACTGCTTACTATCATAAAGGATAATAATAAAGAGGCTGCAAAAAGTTTCGGGGAAGCAGCAGTCAAGCAATTGTATGCCAAACTGGAAAAAACAGTTAAGCAATGGCAACAACAAAATGAAAATTGGAATGGGACAAACAGAAAAATCACATTAGAGGCTACTTAATTATCTTTTCGTAGCAAATATCATTCGAAGGCGGGAAACCGCCTTTAAAAAACCATATCCTGTACTTTGTACCGTCTGAATGTTATTTTCTATGAAATATTTCATGGAATAATCGTATGTCCAATAACGAAAAACTCAAGATAATTCAAAAACATTTTAAGTTAAAAGCTGCTCAAGTAGCTAGTATTTGCTACAAAACCAGTGTTAACACTGTTTGGGCTTGGCGCACTAACCCTGATAGCGTTCGATTCCGAACCATGAATGATGGTGAATATGCTTTATTGGTAGATTGGCTAGTAAAAAATGATCATATCACTGAGATTTCAGAGTTAGACAAAATGTTTTAAATAAATACTAACTAAGTATATAAGGAGTATCATATAAATACTTCTTATATACCCAATCAGCATCTAAATTCCAAAAATACAAATCTTTCATTTGAAATCGCCGTGTGACTATATAAATTGACTACGAGCACAGCTGTTTTTAGCTACGAGCCGCTACAGCGACTAAATCAATCTCCTCATTATCCAATTGTCGTATCAGCGTTCCAAGATCGGAAGCTGGAATGAGCTCCCCCGATGAAGATAACCTGATTGAACCTGCTGCAATTGTAGGAAGTTTCGTCAGTTCTTTGGCCCATACCGCCAAATTGCGTTCTGAACCCCGAAAAGCCGGTTGATCAACATGAATATCCGATGCATGTAACAAGGTTGTACCTGCTTGAACAATCGGATCAAGCAGCAGCTCCAGGTCTTGCGGACGGATTGCAATGGCTGTATTGCTGGCACCTAATTTCCATTGCGAAAAGAGAAAATAGATCGGAAAGGTGCGGCTGGTCACCTTACGCACGGCAGCTATGATCTGTGCCGCGAATTGAGCACGATTACGTATGGTTCCGCCCCACATATCTTCGCGGCGATTTGTGTATGCCCATAGGAATTGGTCTATCAAATATCCATGTGCGCCATGAATCTCTACACCATCAAATCCGACTGATTGGGCAAAGCGAGCTACCTCAGAAAAAGAAGCAATAATTGTGTCAATATCATCAAGCGTCATGGAATTACCGTATAACCCCCTTATTGCTGAAAAACCCGATGGGCTCCAGGCCAATGAAGGATTGAGCCGTCCTTCATCGTCAGCACCTTGATGGAACAATTGGGCAAAAATCACGCCATTAGTATTATGTACGGCCTTAACTATTTCCGAAAAACCTAATTTAGAACCCGACTCTAAGCGAGGTACATTTAGTTTCTCTCCAGCAGATGGATGATTGATATAGATTGCTTCTGTAATAACCAGACCAACCCCACCGTTGGTTGTATACTGGCAATAGTGTTCTGCCATCTCTTTTCCAGATACACAGCCGAGCGAGCGTTCTTGCGCTATAACAAGACGATTTCGCAATGTTAAAGAACCCAAATCAAATGGTTTGAATAACGAGTTCATTGCTTCTCCTCTCTGTCAGCAGTTACTTTAAAAAGCCCTCAAATAGCTTTCTAAGCGCTTTAAATCGTTTATTCACCAAAACCATAACTTCTATCTTAAAAACCTTCAGAGTGTGATTGAAGAAACATAAACGTTTATTTGAACTAACAATCCCTTATTAACCTTCTCTTATTGTGAGAAAGTGGAGATTACACACTTCGTGTTTTCAAAAGGAAAATCTTTATTATTTTTTTTATTTAGAGAGCTATTAAGGCTATAAGATGGATATAGAATGGTTACATATGGTTATAAAATGATTGTTATTAGAAAAAAACGTCCATGAAAAATTAATAACATTTTGTTTTACATTATATTTTTAAAATTATGGTATCTCAATTTATGTTTTTTCGGTATCTCTATTTATGCATACAGGTATCTCAATGTATGCATATTGGCATCTCAATTTATGCATGATAGTATCTCTGTTTATGCATTTAGGTATCTCTATTTATGCATTTTTTTATCAAAAAAATACTGTATAAACACAAGTTATGCCACTGTATATTAACAACTATTCCACAGATCGACAGTGTGAAATAAATACAACTTTTGAAGACATAAGATAGCAAGATCTAAAGGAAAGCTCTTTCACCTAGTAAATATATGCTCCTAAAACAACTACATCAAAAATATTCATCCGCCTCTAAATAACTTTTCATAATAGTGGGACACTCGATTTACTTTCTCTGAAAGAGTCTATTTGCATATTTTTTCAAGAATTTTTTCACATTACTGAGCAGTTGCCACATATACCGACAACAATGGTTACGTGTGACTGTTTCATGTAACGTGTGCCATAAGTATTCTATTTTGTTCAACCAAGGCGAGTAGACGGGCAGGAATAAGAGGATAAT
>NZ_CAWQMW010000125.1:0-42505 GCF_963895965.1 Xenorhabdus sp. PB30.3
TAATAACAGTGTTTTAAATTAATTAATGAAAGTAGTATCTTTCTCTTTAGCTATAAATTCACCTTTGATATAAATCAATAAAAGGTATTGATGTCGTATTATTTTCACATTAAATATTTATTATGGAGATGAAGGAATAAAAGGTAACTGAGTTTTAGTTAATGGACAAACGAAGTGAGGTCACCATGCAAAATTATCTTAAACTATTAATCAGCGTTTTGTTGTTTTCATGGATTTCTTATGGATATGCACAATCTACAAGTGGAAAAATACACTTTTCAGGCTCTATTGTTGATCCAGGGTGTCAGGTTGTTGTATCAAGTGCTCAGGCCAATATCTCCTGCTATAGAAAGGGTAAAAATATTACGGTAAAACAGATTGTTTCAGTCTACAAAGCAAAAAATCCCGGAAGTATTATACTTCCCGGTAATATAGGTGTTACTAAAGTGAAATGGACTGATAATAAAAAGCGTTTGGCAATTATTAATGTGGATTATTTTTAATTTAAACAGATAATAAGTTGCTCTTTTATCAGAAAGGAGCAACTTATATCCAAAAACACTGAACTAATCGCAACGTCCCATATAACGACGTTCTGCAATATGAATGCGGATTTTTTCTCCGGAACTCAGGTATTCAGGAACCTGAATCGACAACCCCGTGCTCATTTTTGCTGGTTTTGTACGGGCACTTGCTGATGCGCCTTTAATTCCCGGAGCAGTTTCTTCAATGACCATATCAACAGTTTGTGGTAATTCCAGAGCCAACAGTTGACCTTCCATTGTCATCACTTGCATTCCCGGTAAACCTTCTTCCGGGATAAACAGCAATTCTTCTTCAATTTGTTCTTTTTTAAAGTGATACGGTGTGAAATCTTCATTATCCATGAAGATATATTCATCACCATCTATGTACGAAAAACTGACACTACGACGAGTTAGTGTAATCGTTTCCAGAATATCATCACCTTTGAAGCGTTCTTCCACTTTCTGACCGGTACGAATATCGGTAAAGCGCATTTTATACAGTGTACTAGCGCCGCGTGCGCTGGGTGACTGAATATCAATGTCTTTAACTAATAGTAGTTTTCCGTTGTGATTGATTGCGGTTCCGCGTTTAATTTCATTGGCTTTAGCCATAGATACCTTCTGTAATACAGTGGAATAAGGATTTTAGTGGCGACAAAATTACTCGCAGTCATGAAATTAGGCAAGAAATGAATGCCCCGGTACTTTTACCGGGGCAGGGGAATTTAGTCAGAATCAGCGGTAGGCAGGTAAAAGCTCAAATAAAGATAGAATGTGTACGACTGCATTGATTAGACCAAACAGGATAATAAAAACTATCAGGATATTGCCCCCGGGGGCACGATAACTGGCTTGTGGATGGCGCAGCCTGCTGGCACGTGCCATCAGTGCCGGCACGATAACTGCCCAGATAGTGGCTGCAAGTCCTGCAAACCCGATTGCATACAGGAAACCATTCGGGAAAAGTAATGCCAGAACAGTAGGTGGGATAAACGTCATTAAAGCAGTCTTTAAACGCCCTGTATGGCTATCATCAAATCCGAAAAAATCAGCCAGATAATCAAATAAGCCAAGCGAAACACCTAAAAATGAGCTGGATAATGCCATATATGAGAAGGCATTTAACAATTGATTTATCGTCTTATTACCAGACACATTATCCATTTGGTTCAGTAAATCGCTGACATTACCACCATCAGCAATGATCTGTTTAAATGCTTCACGGGGAATATTTCCCTGAATGGCAAACTGCCACAAAATGTAGATGGTCAGTGCTATCAGAGAGCCATAAAGCATACTGCGGGTAATGGCTTTGACATCCTTATTATAATATTTTACTAACCCCGGCACGTTGCCATGATAACCAAAGGAAGTCAGCAAATATGGCAATGCCATTAAAGCGTAAGGCAGGTAACTGGTTTCGGTATTTGTCTGATCAAACAATATAGCGGGTTTGACTTCAGTAAACATTCCCCCCACTGACATGATAAATGTGATGACCATACCACCGATTAAAATCGTGCTCAGACGATCAACAGCTTTGGTTGATAACCAGACAATGAAGGCAACAATAAAGGAAAAAATCAGGCCAGTTCCGGCTTGTGGCAGCGGAATAATGCTATTGAGATTACGAAAAATAATTGAGCCGCCAGCTGAGATATAAGCATAAGTCAGAATATATAAAACAAAGGTAATGGATAACCCAGTAAGTACATTCCAGCCTTTGCCCAGCAAATCTTTGGTAATGGTATGGAAGCTAGCGCCACAGGGGTAATTCATATTGGCTTCTAAGATCATCAGGCTTGAGAAATAGATACAGACCCAAGTGTAAACCAGCAAAATTATTGATCCTGTAAACCATACACCAGAAGTGACGATGGGAATGGAAAACATACCAGCACCGACAGCAGTACCGGCAATGATCATTGCTCCGCCTAATATAGAGGGGCGTTTAAAATTTTGCGTTACCTCAATGGTCATATAGACTCCTGATGAATAAGTGTTACCTTTGTACTAGCGCGACGATACATTAATAAGGAACATGTGTAAACAATTAATCAAGGAGATATGCAAATGGCTTTTGTTTGGTTTCAGATACACTGTCTTTTGTCGATATTGGCAGTGTACCTGTATGTCAGGCAGGCAAATAGAACTTTTTCTCTTGCCAGAGTTTAATTGCACTACGGCTGGCCTCAAAATGAGGCTCTGGAAGGTCATTAGGATCGCACCAGATAAATTGGTTACATTTTTCTGGTTCCATTAGACGCGGTTCTCCGCCGGGATGGTGGGCCATCAGGCAGACAGAAATAGTATGCTTTCCTTCTTCACGGTAGGTTTGGATGTTATTGCAGATCCCATAAACCTGCGGGTTTTGAATTTTTAAGCCAGTTTCTTCCTGAATTTCACGGATAGCACATTCTTCAAATGTTTCACCGGGATCAACATGTCCGCCAAATATTGACCAGTACGGGGCATGTTTACTTGTCCGCTTTCCCAGCAAAATTTCACCTTTATCATTAATGATAATGACACCAACTCCAACAACCACTGACATTGATTTATTCCTTTTTTCTTCGTCGGATAAAAAATTATCGGCTGCCGATATTTTTACTTTTGGATTGAGATAACACAATGACCAATCTGATATTAAATTTAACTGAAACGATTCAATTTTGATGTTATAAATAGTCGAGGAATTTTAATGTGATTTATGACTATTTATTCAGGAGATACTGGGCAAGATGAGCCGTCGAGTTGCCACAATAACCTTAAATCCAGCTTATGATTTAGTTGGCCTGTGTCCAGATATTGTTAAAGGAACCGTTAATCGTGTACGCACCGCAGGGTTACATGCTGCCGGAAAAGGCAATAATGTTGCGAAGGTACTACGTGATTTGGGTATTGATGTCACCGTCAGCGGTTTTCTGGGAAAAGAAAATCAGGACGGTTTTCAGCATTTTTTCGATGAAAACAAGATGATTAACCGTTTTCATTTAGTTTCTGGCAGAACACGTATCAATGTGAAACTGACTGAAAAATATGGTGATGTGACCGATTTTAATTTCTCAGGTTTCCATGTGACAGAAAAAGAATGGGAGCAGTTTATTACTGATTCCCTCTCATGGCTGGGGCAGTTTGATATGGTTGTGGTTAGCGGTAGCTTGCCTGAGGGAGTTTCGCCTGAATCATTTACTGACTGGATGAAGCAGTTACAGCAATGCTGTCCCTGTATTATTTTTGACAGTAGCCGTGAAGCATTTGCAGCTGGCCTCCAAGCAACACCATGGCTGGTGAAACCGAATCGTTATGAATTAGAAATCTGGGCGGGTAAATCATTACCGGATTTAGATAGCATTATTGACGCGGCTCATGAGTTGCGCCAAAAAGGGATCGCTCATGTCGTTATTTCACTGGGTGAGCAAGGAGCATTATGGGTGAATGCTTCCGGCGCATGGCTGGCAAAACCACCTTATTGTGACGTCATCAGTACCGTTGGTGCCGGAGATTCTATGGTTGGTGGGCTGGTTTATGGTTTACTGATGCGTGAATCCAGTGAACATACATTGCGCCTGGCAACCGCAGTTTCTGCTCTAACGGTTAGCCAGCCTGATGTAGGGATCAGAAGCCGCACTGAGCTGGCATCAATGATGTCGAAGATCCAATTGACACCTGTCAGATAATTAACTTTGCTGTGATTTTAGCCACGCAATTTCCTGCTCCCAGATATCCGGATTGATCGTTTCAAGTATCAGAGGAATGCCATTGAAACGATCATCTTTCATGATATAGCTGAAGGGGGTCTTTCCTATGTTACCTTCACCAAGGCTGTGATGTCGGTCAACACGGCTGGAAAACTCGCTTTTGGCATCATTGAGATGCATGGCTCGCAGGTATTTGAAACCGACAATATCGTCGAATGCTTTGAATGTGGCATCGCAATTTTGCTCGGTACGTAAGTCATAACCGGCAGCAAAAGCGTGGCAGGTATCGATACAAACACCGACCCGGCTTTTATCTTCAACGCCCTCAATAATGGCTGCCAGATGTTCAAATTTAAAGCCAAGATTAGTTCCCTGTCCGGCAGTATTTTCAATCACTGCCGTGACCCCCTGAGTTTGGTTTAGCACAATATTGATAGATTCAGCGATACGGGCCAGACATTTATCGATATCAATTTTTTTCAGGTGACTGCCGGGATGGAAATTAAGTAAATCAATACCTAGCTGCTCACAACGCTGCATTTCATCAAGGAATGCAGCACGGGATTTTTCCAGCCCTTCAGATTCCGGATGACCCAGATTAATCAGGTAACTATCGTGAGGAAGGATCTGACCTTTACCGTAACCGTAACGCTCACAATCTGCCTTAAACTTATCAATGACTTCTGTTGATAGAGGAGCGGCATTCCATTGACGCTGATTTTTCGTGAATAAGGCAAAAGCAGTTGCTTTTAATTCATGGGCTCGAATTACTGCCTGATCCACACCACCCGCAGCGCTTACATGGGCTCCAACAAATTTCATATCTTTCTCCTGTTCTGTTTCATTAATTATGCATTGTTCTTGTTGTTAATGAAATTCTGTAAAGCGGATACAACTAGTCGGGTGATATGCTGAAAAATGACATTGTTTTTTTCAGGTGAAAATTTCAGCTAAGTAAATGATGAATGCCTTTGTTGATGATCAATCCTCCAACCATTAACCAGATAAACAGAAGGAAAGCTAACAAAATAGGCTTGGTTCCGGCCTGACGAATAGCACTGATATGTGTTGTTAACCCTAAAGCAGCCATAGCCATTGCCAGCAAAATAGTATCAATAGCTATGATAGAGCTGACAATGGGCTCCGGTAATAAATGGAAAGAGTTGAAAGCTGCCATGACAATAAAAAAGATGGCAAACCATGGGATGGTAATTGGCGATTTTCCATGATCATTGACACAGTTTTTAGATTTCACCCGATTAAGATAACCCGAAAGTAGTAATAAAAAGGGCGCGAGCATCATGACACGGATCATTTTGCTGATAACAGCAGTGTCTTCGGCTGCATTTCCTTGTGTGTGACCAACAGCAACGACTTGGGCAACTTCATGAATAGTTGAGCCAGAAAATAGTCCAAACTCTACCTGAGAGAAAGGAAACCATTGGTAATAAATGTTGAGTTGATAAAACCAGGGATAAATAAAGATGGCAAGGGTGCCGAATATCACAACGGTAGAAATGGCAACAGCGACTTTATCGGAAGAGGCTTTTACGACAGGCTCAGTAGCCATGATTGCGGCAGCACCACAGATACTGCTACCCGCTCCGATTAGCATGACTGTCTGACTATCTATTTTGAAAAAAACACGTCCGAGCCATAACGCTATAAAGAAAGTGGAAGAAAGCATAATGACATCAATCAATATGCCGGCTATACCAATATCAGCTATCTGCTGGAATGTCAGTCGAAAACCATAAAGAATGATACCGGCTCTTAACAGATAGTGTTTAGTGAAATTAATTCCATTGCCACAGATTGGTTTTAATGAAGGATATAGCGTATTTCCAACAATAATTCCCATCAGAATCGCGATAGTCAGGACACTGAGTCCCATATTAATGAGTAGAGGGAGCTGGCTCAAATAGGTGGCGGCGGCGGTCAGTATTGCTGTTAGGATCAGCCCGGGAAAGAGTTTCAGTAAGGGATGACAATGAATAGTACCCGTTTTATTAAGCTGATTTTCAGGCACTGTTTTACTTTTAGACATAATTGTCGCTCATATCGCTTATATGTTTTATGAATAAGCATATAGCAAATTGTTTAATCGTAAAAATTGATTATATTTATATGATTAATTATTAAAAAAGATAGATAGAGCATGACTTTTGTTAAGTTGCGTAATAGTGTCTAGAATCAAGGTTATCTTATCATTTCAATTTACTTTTATGTTTCCCGCGAGGCCATATGCGTATCACTCTGAGACAGCTGGAGATTTTTGCAGAAGTTCTGAAAAGTGGTTCAACGACACAGGCTTCTCAACAATTAGCTTTATCACAATCTGCGGTGAGTGCTTCACTGACAGATCTTGAAGGGCAATTGGGAGTACAGCTTTTTGACAGGGTTGGAAAACGACTGGTTACCAATGAACATGGTCGCTTGCTTTACCCAAAAGCTCTGGCGCTGCTTGAGCAGACTGGAGAGGTGGAACAGCTTTTTAAATTGGAAATGGGAGCACTGAGACTGGCAGCCAGTAGTACGATTGGTAATTATATGTTGCCCGAAATGCTGGCGAAATATCGTAAGAAGTATCCAGATACGCCGCTGGAATTACATATCAGCAATACTGAAGATGTCATTAAATCGGTTGCCGAATTCCGGGTCGATTTGGCATTTATTGAAGGGTTATGCCATAACCCGGATTTAATTACCCAGCCATGGATGAAAGATGAGCTGATTGTTTTTTCCTCACCAGAGAGTCCGCTTGTGCGTTCCAATCTGGCTTTGGAAGATTTAATTAAAGCGCCCTGGATATTGAGGGAAAAAGGCTCAGGAACACGGGAAGTGCTTGATCAGTTACTTTTTTCGCAAATGCCCAGATTCAATATAGCCATGGAGCTGGGGAACTCGGAAGCAATTAAGCATGCAGTTCAGTATGGTATGGGGATCAGTTGTCTGTCACGCCGGGTTGTCCGCGAACAACTGAAAAACGGCACACTGGTTGAACTGGTGATACCGGGCCTGAATCTTTATCGTACGCTTTATCTTATTTATCACCGACAGAAACATATATCCAATGCGTTACAAAAGTTATTAAGCTACTGTCAGTAATGCTGAGCCAATACCATGAAATTAAAGAGTTAATGTACCTATAATCGTGTAGCTTATAATTAAGGGCTGATCATGAAGGTATCTTATAACCGCCAATCGCCGCTATTCTGAGGACGAGGATTTGTTACAATTCCGCATTAGAAATTATTCTCGATGATATAGGAATATAATGTCTCAAGAACAAAGCGTGTCACAGGAGCAGGCGCCCAAAAATCTGCGTCGTGAGCTAAAAGCACGACATATGGCGATGATAGCCATTGGCGGTTCAATTGGTACGGGGCTATTTGTTGCTTCCGGAGCAACAATTTCACAGGCTGGCCCCGGTGGAGCGCTGCTTTCATATGCGCTGATCGGCCTGATGGTCTATTTCCTGATGACCAGTCTGGGGGAATTGGCTGCTTACATGCCGGTTTCAGGGTCATTTTCCACTTATGGCTCAAAGTATGTTGATGAAGGCTTCGGTTTCGCATTGGGCTGGAACTACTGGTATAACTGGGCTGTTACGATCGCGGTTGACCTTGTCGCTGCCCAGTTGGTTATGGGGTACTGGTTTCCGGATGCGCCGGGGTGGATATGGAGTGCCTTGTTCCTCAGCCTGATTTTCCTGCTGAATTTCATCTCAGTAAAAAGCTTCGGTGAGGCAGAATATTGGTTCTCTTTGATTAAAGTTTCTACGGTGATTGTTTTCATTATCGTCGGTATTTTAATGATCGTCGGTATTATGAAAGGTGCAGAAGGGGCAGGGTGGCATAACTGGACTATAGGTGAGGCACCATTTGCTGGTGGATTTGCGGCCATGATTGGGGTTGCCATGATTGTCGGTTTCTCATTTCAGGGGACTGAACTGATTGGGATTACCGCCGGAGAATCAAAAGATCCTGCCAAAAACATTCCCCGTGCTGTGCGTAAAGTATTCTGGCGTATCTTATTATTCTATGTATTCGCCATTTTAATCATTAGCCTGATCATTCCTTATACTGACCCAAGTTTGTTAAGAAATGGCGTCAAAGACATCAGTGTCAGCCCTTTCACGCTGGTTTTTGAAAACGCAGGTCTGTTGTCAGCCGCAGCGGTAATGAACGCCGTGATCTTAACCGCAGTGCTTTCTGCCGGAAACTCAGGCATGTATGCTTCTACCCGCATGTTATTTACATTGGCAAGGGAAGGTAAAGCACCTAAAATTTTTGGGCATTTGTCAAAAGGCGGTGTTCCTCGTAATGCGCTTTATGCCACAACTGTGGTTGCAGGATTATGCTTTCTAAGCTCCATGTTCGGTAACCAGACAGTGTATCTGTGGCTGTTGAATACCTCGGGCATGACCGGATTTATTGCATGGCTTGGTATTGCAATAAGCCATTATCGTTTCCGTAAAGGGTATGTCGCTCAGGGGCGTAATATCAACGAACTGCCCTATGTCTCCGGCTTTTTCCCTGTCGGGCCGATTTTTGCCTTTGCTTTGTGTCTGTTGATCACCTTAGGCCAGAACTATCAGGCATTTTTGCAGGATACGATAGACTGGTACGGTGTTACGGCGACTTATATTGGTATTCCGTTATTCTTGCTCATTTGGTTTGGCTATAAACTGAAAAATAAAACACGTTTCGTCAAATACAATGAGATGGACTTTCCGGCGATAAAGCATACATACCATGAATAAAATGTTAATAATAATTTGATAAAATGATATTTATTAATTAAGACATTATTATTTTTATTTTGCAAACAACTGCCTGTTCTGTGATGGAATCGGCAGTTTTTATTTTTCATGTATTTAAAGCAAAATTATCGTCATTAAATTTCGGATATACCGAATCAATCGCATTGATAAGTATTCTTATTTGCTTTATTGTTAACAGCAAAATTATTGCTTGAAGAGGCTAACTAAAGTGAAGTTTGGATTTCAGACAGTCGTGAAAGGCGCGAGTATCAGCCTATTGGCAAGCTCTGCGATGATGACCAGTTTTGCATGGGCCGAAACAGTCACTGATGTTGCTGGGCGTACTGTAGAAGTGCCTGCAAAGGTGAACCGTATCCTATTGGGTGAAGGCCGTTTATTCCATTCAGTCGCAGTGTTAGAAGGAGATAAACCTCTGGCGCGTATTGTTGGCTGGCAGGGTGATTTCCGCAAGCTTGATCCACAAACCTACTCTATCTATAAAGCAAAATTCCCTGAAATTGACAACATTCCCCTGATAGGCAACACCACTGCTGATACTGTCAGTTCTGAAAAAGTACTGACCCTTAATCCCGATGTGGCTATTTTTGGTTTATCCGGTCATGGCCCGGGCAAACACAGCGAACTGGTTAAACAATTAGAAAAAGCAGGCGTTCCTGTTGTTTTTGTCGATTTCCGTAATGACCCACTGAAAAACACTCTGCCGAGCATTCGCATGCTGGGTAAAGTACTGCACCGTGAGGAGCAGGCAAATGCTTATGCTGATTTTTATGAAAAGAATCAGAAACTGGTCACTGATATTACCAGCCGTATTCCGGCAGAGCAGAAACCGTCAGTCTTTATTGAACTGAGAGCAGGCTCTATCGAAGACTGTTGTGGTACTGCGGGCAATGGCAACATGGGTAATTTCATTGACCTTGCAGGCGGTAAAAACATTGCTAAAGAGGTTCTGCCAGTACCATTGGGTACTATGAATCTGGAAAAAGTGATTACGGCTGATCCTTATATCTATATTGCCAGCGGTGCTCAGGATCCCGGTGAGAAAGGTGAAGGTATCCAGATGGGTGCTCAGACTTCCCCAGAAACTGCCCTCGCTGGTTTGAAAGCGATGACAGAGCGCAGAGGTATCAATACTCTGACTGCGGTGAAAGAAGGCCGTACTCATGCTATCTGGCACCATTACTACAATTCACCTTATAACGTTGTAGTGACACAAGTTTTTGCTAAGTGGTTTTATCCTGAACAATTTGCAGATTTAGACCCACAGCAGACATTAAAAGACCTTCACACTAAGTTCCTGGCAGTAGAACCAGCAGGTACATATTGGGTCAGTGAAAAATAAGCAGTAACAGGTAATAGAAATGAGTGTCACTACCGAGCCTATGCCAATGATGAAACAACAGAACGAGTGTGATATCAAAGCACACTATCGTCATATCCTGCATCGACGTATTGCATGGATGTTGTTGCTAATTTTGGTTATCGGCGTCTCTTTAGTATTAGATTTTACAATGGGGCCATCAGGGTTATCTTTATCAGCTCTCTGGCAGACTCTGGTTTCACCGGAGAGTGTGGATGCAGGAACCCGGGTAATTGTCTGGGATATCCGATTACCTTATGCCTTGATGGCGGTAGTGGTTGGTTTATCATTGGGCCTGGCGGGTGCAGAAATGCAAACTATTTTGAATAACCCGCTGGCCAGCCCGTTCACTCTGGGTGTTTCCAATGCCGCCTCTTTTGGTGCGGCACTGGCAATCGTACTGGGTATTGGTATTCCGGGCATACCTGATCAGTGGCTTATTTCTGCAAATGCTTTTATTTTTGCCTTGTTAGCTGCTTTGATGCTTGATGGCATTACGCGCTGGACAAAAGTTGCAACATCTGGCGTGGTGCTCTTTGGTATTGCTATGGTCTTTACCTTCAATGCGCTGGTTTCCATGATGCAGTTTATTGCAACGGAAGATACGTTACAGGGGCTGGTTTTCTGGACAATGGGCAGCCTTTCAAAAGCAACGTGGTTAAAACTGGGTGTTATGTTGCTGGTGCTCTTGACCCTTATGCCTGTTTCTATGATGAACTCCTGGAAACTGACTGCATTACGTTTAGGTGAAGATAGGGCGACCAGCTTTGGTATCAATATCCGTCGTCTTCGTCTGGGAACGCTGTTACGTATCAGTATATTGACTGCGCTAGCGGTGGCATTTGTCGGGCCGATTGCTTTTATTGGTCTGATTGCTCCTCATATTGCCAGATTGATGTTTGGTGAAGATCACCGTTTTTATTTACCTGCAAGTGCATTAATTGGTGCACTGGTATTATCGATGGCATCGATTGCATCCAAGAATTTAATCCCCGGGGTCATCATACCTGTGGGCATTGTGACATCTTTGGTGGGTGTGCCTTTCTTCCTGAGCATCGTTTTACGCCATAGGGGAAGTGTATGAGCCAAGGGTTAAAAATAAGCCGGTTTACGGCTGGTTATCCAAAACATCCAGTTATTGAAAATCTGGATGCTAACCCATTGCCTCGGGGTAAAATCACCGTATTACTCGGGCCGAATGGTAGCGGAAAGTCAACATTACTGCGTTCACTGGCTGGTTTAAATAAGGCTAATGGTGCTTTGTTGCTGGACGGGCAGGATTTAATGCAGATGAATTTTGCCCAACGTGCGCAGAATGTCGTTTATTTGCCTCAGTCGTTGCCTGCGGGTGTCCATCTACATGTACTGGAATCTGTTATTGTTGCCCAGCGCGCATCAGGTGGGACAAGTGGTGACCAATGCGAACAGGAAGTTATGGCGCTGTTACGTCAGCTTGGTATTGAACATTTAGCTTTAAGCTATTTAGATCAATTATCAGGTGGACAAAAACAATTGGTCGGTTTGGCACAATCATTAATCAGAAAGCCGACATTATTATTATTAGATGAACCATTAAGTGCGCTGGATTTAAATTACCAGTATCACGTTATGGATTTGGTCGCACGTGAAACACGTCGCCGGAATATTATTACCGTGGTTGTTGTACACGATATTAATATTGCGCTGCGTCATGGTGACCATATATTAATGTTAAAAAAGGGTGAATTAATTTCTGAGGGTTTACCAGAACAGGTCATTACTCCTGATAGTCTGGCTCAGGTATATGGTGTCAAAGGGCGGATAGAGCATTGTTCTCAGGGAGTGCCTCAAGTATTAATTGATGGTCTTGTAACGGATTTGGCCAGCTAACATAATAAAAAGCATAAACTGTTTTATTAAAACTGTAGAGTAAATAAAAATAACACTGGTGGGGATAAGAGTGCTTATCCCTGCACTTTGAGTTTATGTCGATTATCCAGATTAATTAAATTGTTCTATTCTACCTTTTGGAGAATCGGGAATGGTCGTTTTTGCAAAGAAAAAAGTCGTCTTAGGTATTATTGCTGCGATTTCATCTAGTGCTGTTTTAGCTGCTAATGCAGCGAATAATGGCGAAGATAAAATTATTGTTACTACTGCTTCAGGCTTCCAACAAAAAATTGAAGATGCGCCAGCCTCTATTTCAGTGGTCAGCCGTGAACAATTGGAAACCAAAGCTTACCGCGATGTAACGGATGCACTGAAAGATGTGCCAGGAGTTATGGTTACTGGTGGTGGAAGTGGCAGTGATATCAGCATTCGTGGTATGTCATCAAAATATACTATGATTCTGGTGGATGGTAAGCGTGTTGACACCCGCCGTACTCGGCCAAACAGTGATGGTGCTGGTATTGAGCAGGGCTGGTTGCCACCATTAGCATCCATTGAGCGTGTTGAAGTTGTCCGTGGGCCAATGTCTTCCCTTTATGGTTCTGATGCCATGGGTGGTGTTATCAATATCATTACCCGTAAAGTGCATAAAGAATGGAACGGTAGCTTACGTGCAGATACCACTCTGACTGAGCGCAAAAAATCAGGTAATAGCTATCAAACCAGTGCGTATGTAGCAGGGCCATTGATTGATGGTCTGCTGGGAGTAAAGGCGACGGGTTTATTCTCTCATCGTAATGAAGATAAGTTTATCAGCGGTTATAAAAAGCAAGAGATGCGTAATGGCTCGGTAGCCTTGTCTTTAACACCTGATGAACAAAATAGCTTTGAGTTTGAAGCCGGTCGTTATGAACAGGACCGTGATTCGACGATTGGTAAGACTCGTACTTGTAGAAAAAAGGGTTGTGAAGATGATATCAGCCGTTATAAACGCAATAATTATTCGATAACACATAATGGTGTTTATGACTTTGGTACAATGACATCTTATATTCAGCGGGATGAGTCGAAAAACCCTGAACGTATGATGAAATTCGCGGATACAATGTTTAGCAATCAGACTACATTTAATTTAGGTGATAATACATTAAGTGTCGGTGGGCAATATCGTTACGAAAACCTGCACGATCGTGAAAATGATACGATGACTGCAAAAGGGATAGATAATATCACCCGCTGGAGCTGGGCATTATTTGCTGAGGATGAATGGCAAATCACCAACGATTTCTCCCTGACAGCCGGAGCGCGTCTGGATAAAGATCAGCTTTTTGGTGCTCATGTCACTCCTCGTTTGTACGGCGTCTGGCATGCTGATGAACAATGGACCATTAAAGGTGGTGTCACAACCGGCTATCGTTCACCTGAATTACGTCAGGTTGCACCTAATTGGCTGCACGGAACAGGTGGTGGTTATTCGAGAGGAGTGATTGAAAGTAATCCATCTCTGAAGCCAGAGAAAAGCATTAATGAAGAAATTGGTGTTATCTGGAATAACCAAGATGGCCTCAATATCGGCGTTACAGTCTTTAATACAGACTTCAAAGATAAAATCACAGAGTTCCGTCTTTGTAACAATGAAGCCGCATGCAACTCAATTGGTAAGGACTATGATTTTGTCAGCCAGAACATAAACGTCGATAAAGCCAACATTCGTGGTATAGAAACCACTCTGAACTGGGATATCGTAGAGAATTTATCATTGGCAGCAAACTACACCTATTCTCACTCTAAGCAGAAGACTGGGGATTTTAAAGGTCAGCCACTGAACAAGATACCTACGCATATGGCTAATGCAACCTTAAGCTGGCAGACATTACCAGAAATGGAAACATGGACACGTTTCAACTTCCGTGGAAAAACGAAGAATTATCTGGCTCGTGCCTCAATGCGAAATGGTACACCTTCTTATGCCTTTGTTGATATGGGTGTGACTTATAGCATCATGAAGAACGTACGTGTATTAGGTGGCGTTTACAACGTATTTGATAAACAAGTGACTGATAAAGTACACGGTGCAACCCTTGATGGCCGCCGTTACCAAGTCGGCATTAATTATGACTTCTAATTAACATTTAATTTGTTATTAATTAAAGTCATTATAATTAACGCTTAAAGCAATATTAAATCTGCTCTTTATCAGAATTATGATTAAGAGCAGATTTTTCATTTCATACCATTCATAATTAAATAGCCAATAATTTACTTTTATGCTACAAGTTTATCAAATCTCTATCAGTGGATAGGCTAGCATTACCTTCATGAATTCTTTCGGTAAGAAGTAGTTTATGTAGGCTCTTTAGTATTGTAAAAAATAATGAATTTTTAGTGTGATGGGTCTTGCTATTTCTGGACTTGAAGTGCAAAATGCCGCCCACTAAAAATAACTGATGTGTAATTATGCATCAGTTATTTTTTTTGCATTGAGTTATTTTTTACAACACCGAGAGGCCGGATATTTTCCGGATCGATACTGACCATAAGCAGCGACTATTAAAAAGGCTGCTGTACTGAGGAACGCAATTATGGAGCAATTATTCGCTTTTGCACTTGTGCCAATCGGCGCTAGCTGCTGCAACGATGACTATGGGGCATGGTCCTCAGTTAATTCGTTATCCCCCACCTTTTCTTTCTTTTCTGTTTATAGACAGATGCGAAGTCTACCCAGTAACTATCGATTAAGTAGTTGTAGTAATGCCCAGATCGAAGTTATGGGAGGTTTCGCTCATGTCGCATAATCCTACTGCTACTCTCGGTACTGTTCAGGCAAGTGCCAGCAATCGTGTTCAGCTGAGAAGAACACTGACCTTATTTCAGGTAGTCATGATGGGCCTTGCATATATGCAGCCGATGACTATTTTTGACACCTTCGGTATTGTTTCCAAATTGACGGATGGGCATGTTGCAACATCTTATGCTATTGCGTTGATTGCTATTTTATTTACAGCTTTGAGCTATGGGAAACTGGTAAAAAGATTCCCGTCAGCAGGTTCTGCCTACACTTACGTACAAAAATCAATGAATCCCCATCTTGGGTTTATGGTAGGTTGGTCATCTTTGTTGGATTATCTGCTTATGCCGATGATCAACATCCTGCTGGCAAAAATTTACCTTCAGGCTATTTTCCCCGGCATTGATCCGTGGGTCTTCGTAGTGGGTCTGGCGGTGTTAATGACTGTTTTCAATCTGAGTGGCATTAATGTTGTTGCCAATCTTAACGGTCTTATTGTTGTGGTACAGATTGCTGTTATGGTGGTGTTCGTCGGTTTATTAATGCACGGCATACATAACGGTGAAGGTGCTGGCACACTATGGAGTGCCCGACCATTTACATCAGAAGAAGCACAATTAATTCCAATGATTACAGGGGCAACGATACTCTGCTTCTCATTTCTTGGTTTTGATGGCATTACGTCTTTGTCTGAAGAAACGCCTAATGCGGGCAAGGTGATCCCCAAAGCGATTTTCCTTACTGCATTAATCGGTGGTGTTATCTTTATTGCGGTATCTTATTTCCTACAGCTCTATTTCCCTGATGTATCCCGGTTTCAAAACCCGGATGAATCTCAGCCAGAAATTATGCTGTTTGTCGCTGGAGCGTTCTTCCAGGCTATTATTCTGGTCTTCTCCTGCGTCACGGTAATGGCTTCCGGTATGGCTGCGCATGCAGGTGTGGCTCGATTGCTCTATGTGATGGGACGTGATGGCGTACTGCCAGAGAAAGTTTTTGCTTATGTCCATCCAAAATGGCGCACACCATCAATCAACGTTATTCTGGTCGGAATTGTTGCACTATCAAGCGGATTTTTAGACTTAGTCACGGCAACAGCGCTGATCAATTTCGGGGCATTGGTTGCATTTACTTTCGTGAATTTGTCGGTAATTGCTCAATTCTATGTTCGTGAACGCCGTAACACGACGTTGAAAGATACTATCAATTTCCTGTTACTGCCGTTGTTTGGCGCAGGAACAGTGGGTGTACTGTGGACGAATCTGGAAGCCAGCTCTATGGAGTTGGGTTTGATTTGGGGTGGGGTCGGTCTGCTTTATATGTTCTTCCTGACCCGTAGTTTCCGTCAACCTATGCCACAATTCAGTGAATCTGCATAAGAGACGCTGCTATATAACTCTTCCGAAACAGCACCTGATGGGTGCTGTTTTTTTATGGATAATAAATTAAAAAGTCACAATAATAGATTGAGCTTCATCCTTTGCTAATTTCGTCACCAATATATCCATCTGGCTCTGTATAAGGTAAGAAAACTATTATGAATGATGCTAATACCCCACAAAATCAGCAACTCATAGCAACTCTCACCCACATTGTGGGTAGTGCTCATATTCTCACCGAACCACAGAAAACAGAGCGTTATCGCACAGGCTTCCGCTCTGGGCAGGGAAGTGCTCTTGCTGTTGTCTCACCCGGCTCATTACTGGAGCAATGGAAAGTTTTCAAGGCATGTGTAGATGCAGACAAAATTATTTTAATGCAGGCAGCGAATACAGGGTTAACCGAAGGTTCTACCCCCAATGGTGATGATTATGATCGCGATATTATCATTATCAGCACACTGAGAATGGATAAGATACAGTTTCTGGAATCTGCTAATCAGGTCGTTGCTTTTCCGGGCAGTACATTATGGCATTTAGAAAAAGTGCTAAAACCTCTGGCACGTGAACCGCATTCAGTCATTGGTTCCTCCTGCATTGGCGCATCGGTTATAGGAGGAATTTGTAATAATTCTGGCGGCTCTCTGGTGCAGCGTGGCCCTGCTTATACAGAAATGGCTTTATATGGGCGAGTGAATGAGAAAGGCGAAGCTGAACTTGTTAATCACTTAGGCATAGCTCTGGGTGACTCACCAGAAGATATTCTGGCCTGTCTGGAAGAACGGCGCTACCGTACGGAAGATATTCAACAAAATGGCAGAGCAGCTTCTGATCATGAATATGCTCACCGCGTTCGTGATATTGAGGCGGATACCCCATCGCGCTTTAATGCTGATGAACGCAGATTATTTGAGACTTCCGGGTGTGCCGGGAAACTCGTTGTTTTTGCCGTACGACTAGATACCTTTCCGGCAGAGGCTCTTAATCAGGTATTCTATATTGGCACTAATCAGCCAGAAGTTTTGACCGAATTACGTAGACATATTTTATCGAATTTTAAACACTTGCCGGTTGCTGGTGAGTACATGCATCGGGATATTTTTGATATTGCTGAAATTTATGGCAAAGATACTTTTGTTATGATTGATAAACTCGGTACAGATAAAATGCCGATGTTTTTCAGTATAAAGGGACGACTGGGTGCCATATTCGGAAAAATTCCTTTTCTGCCTCCCAATTTAATAGATCGCGTAATGCAATGGTTAAGTGGTTTACTTCCTTCACATTTACCAACACGACTTAAAACTTATCGTGACCGTTTTGAACATCACTTGATGCTTAAAATGTCTGGTGATGGAATAAAAGAAGCCAGTGAATGGCTGGAAAATTATTTCAAACAGGCTGACGGAGATTATTTTTCTTGTACGCCGGAAGAAGGAGCTAAAGCGTTTTTACATCGCTTTGCGGCAGCAGGAGCAGCAATCCGATATCAGGCAGTCCACAGTGACGAAGTGGAGGATATTCTGGCGTTAGATATTGCTCTACGGCGTAATGATCAGGAGTGGTTTGAGCATCTGCCACCAGAAATTAATGAGGCACTGGTTCATCGTTTGTATTATGGGCACTTTATGTGCCATGTATTTCATCAGGATTATATTGTTAAAAAAGGCAAGGATATTAAGGCGCTGAAAGAGAAAATGCTGGAAATATTAAATCAGAGAGGAGCGGAATATCCTGCTGAGCATAATGTTGGTCATTTGTATAAGGCTAAACCTCAGCTTAAACAGTTTTATCAAATGAATGATCCTACTAACAGTTTGAACCCGGGTATTGGTAAAACATCTAAATTAAAAAATTGGGAAAAAGAGCAGGGAGTGCAATGCCCTGATAAATGTTCTGTTCACCAACATGGTCAGAATAATGGATAATGGGCGGATAAAGACAGAAAAAGACAAAATCTTGTCTTTTTCTGTACTGATTTAAATTTACTCAGCCAGTTGAACTGCATAGTCTATTAATGCTTTTAACTGACGGCACTTTTCTTCATCAGATTGATGTTCAATAAAGAGTCGCTCAATAGTTGCAAAATATTGAGTGATATTTTCCTGAGTGAATATTTCCCGGCGATGCTGTAACCAACGCTGCTGTTCACCATAATCCAATGTTGCCGGATAATTTCTGGCACGATAACGGAACAGGAGGTCTTTAATACGAGAGTCCTGAAATGTTAAATCCAGCGCAGGCAGATTTTGCGGTGTGGTTTCACGAATAATTTCCATCGCGGTTTTATCGGCATCGCTGAAGAAGCCACTATATAGTTTGGCATCAACATTATCGGATTCAGGAAATTCTTCTGGTTGGGAAAACAATTCGACTATTTTTTCACGGATTTGTGGGTTGTTACGTAAGATAGTCAGGTTTTGTGCGCATTGATTACGATCCAGACCAACTCGCTCCGCATCCTGTGGCCGCAGAGTATTTTCAGGTGCAATGATCGGACATTTATTGATGTGCACTAGTTTTATGGGAACAGGAGACTGATCTGGCTGCAATTTATCCCGGCGGGTATACAGGCGATCACGTAATTCATTAGCATCCAGTTCCAGCAAAGGCGTAATGTCCCCAGCTAAATCGCACATGATAATGGCATTTCGGTTTGTTGGGTGCCATGCTAAAGGTGCTATCAGGCTAATATTACTGCGTAAAGATCCGAACATGCCTGATACATGCACCAGAGGCTTCATTTGTGGAATATCAATCTGATTGCTGACTTTCTGCTTATTTCTTAACTGGAAAAAATAATCAAATAATTTAGGCTGAGCCGTTTTAACCAGTTTTGCCATAGCAATAGTCGCGTAAACGTCTGACATGGCATCGTGCGCATGAGTATGCTCTATTCCATTTGCTTTTGTCAGTTGTTCCAGCTTAAAACTGGGTAATCCGTCATCATTTTCCGGCCAGATAATACCTTCCGGACGCAGGGCATAGCAGGCACGCAATACATCGAGCAGATCCCAGCGAGAATTACCTTTTTGCCAGCTGTAGGCATAGGGATCATAAAAATTGCGATAAAAAATATTGCGGCTGACTTCATCATCAAAACGGATATTGTTATATCCGAGGATACAGGTATTGGGTTTGCTGAATTCAGTATGGATCAGGCGTGTAAACTCTGCCTCATTCACACCTTTTTTCAGAGCCAGCTGGGGAGTAATTCCTGTGATCA
Organism: Xenorhabdus sp. PB30.3; assembly: GCF_963895965.1. Classification (NCBI taxonomy): domain Bacteria; kingdom Pseudomonadati; phylum Pseudomonadota; class Gammaproteobacteria; order Enterobacterales; family Morganellaceae; genus Xenorhabdus; species Xenorhabdus sp. PB30.3. Next base: position 19,634 of record NZ_CAWQMW010000125.1, read on the forward strand.
TGACAGCTTCAGGCTCAGGCAGATAATCATCAGCCGGAGCGCAGTACACCACTAGAGGTTCTTCAATAATATTAAAATCACTATCAGTCCGAACGCCTGCAAACTGTGCAGGACGATCTAAGGCAGGATGTATGCCAAAGGTTTCATAATCGTGGAAGTAGAAAGTGGGGGTTTTATCGTTACTCAAGGCAATTCTGCATCTGTTGTCTATTGGTTGGACGATATGGTAAACCATATCTGAAACAATCTGAATACTCGAATAATATGGAGAATGAAAGTAATGATAGAAGTTACCGAAGTACTTCCAACAGCGCAGGAATATATCATGCTGCGTGAACGGGCAGGGTTATCGGCTAAATCCATTGAAGCAGCCGAAAAAGGATTACCCAATTCATTGTTTTCTATTTGTTTACGTGATGAAGGGAAATTGATCGGTATGGGAAGAGTTATTGGCGATGGAGCCTGCTTCTTTGAAATAGTAGATATCATGATTGACCCTGACTATCAGAGCAAAGGGTTAGGGAAGACAGTAATGAATCGGATTGATGTCTGGCTGGAAATTCAGGCTTTGCCGGGTTCTTATGTTTCCTTGATTGCCGATAAACCAGAATTTTATGAAAAAATGGGGTATAAGCTGACATCACCGCAAGCACAAGGAATGTATCGTTGGTTAAAGCTAGTGAAATAAATTAAAAAAATATTTAAATATCATCGAAACTAGCTTGTTTATATATTGCCTGAAATTGTATTGTGTAATCAGCATAAAAAATTATCATTCTGATTAAGTAAAGGTGTGAAAAATGGACAACGCGAATAAACCAACATTCCATAATGTCTTAGAGTTTGTACGTATCTTCCGTAGAAAAAATAAATTACAGCGTGAGATTGTAGACAACGAGAAAAAGGTCCGTGACAACCAAAAACGTGTATTATTGCTGGATAATCTCAGTGATTACATTAAACCGGGAATGTCAGTTGAAGATATTCAGGGAATAATTGCCCATATGCGTAGTGACTATGAAGAGCGGGTTGATGAATATATCATCAAAAATGCTGAGCTATCTAAGGAACGCCGTGAATTATCTAAAAAGCTCAAAGCAATGGATGGCGGAGTAAAATAAGGTATTATGTTAACCACGCCATCAGGCGTGGTTACTTTATCAGTTCCAGTTAGGCTTTAATTCAGGGTCAACCAGAGCATAAATCTGAGAGTAAGTCCCTTTATCCTCAGACATTTGATTTAATTGCTGAGCGACATCTTTGCGGCTTACCATACCGTGAACTTCTCCCTGATAACGCTGACAATGACCTGTGCCAGCCTGATCAGTTAATCCTCCCGGACGAATAATAGTGAAATCTAATCTACTGGTTTGCAGATAGCTTTCAGCCAGCGATTTAAGCCGGGCAGACTGGCCGAATAATGATTTGGCTCGTGGTGATAAAGTATGCCAGCTATCTCCACATCCGATGGATGTAACCAAAAGCATTCGTGAGATCTGAGCCTTTTCCAGTGCATCTATAATGGCCATATTACCAAGGTGGTCTGAATTACCGCCCCCAATAGTTGAAAAAACAATCGGGTTTTCTCCGGCATACTCAATCACTTTTTCTATGCTTCTGCTGTCACAAGCATCACCCTGTATTACGTTTACGCCTATTGAGCTCAGTATTGCTGCCTGCTCTTCATTACGGATCAGTGCAGTAACAGGACGATTTTGTTCCAGTGCGATATTAACCAGATGGCGTCCGATACCTTTACCGGCACCAAAAATTAACCAAGGCCTCATAGACGTGTTTTCACTCATAATAATTCACCGCTTTAAATGATAATTATCTGAGTTTATTGGAATCAAGGAGCAAAGGAAATGAAACAGACTGGCTTTTGTGAGATGTTTGTGGAGTGAGAGAGAAAAATGGCTCCTGAGAGTAGGAGCCATTTGATTTTATAAGAAATTACAATACGTAATTACTCAAATATTTGTGGTTTTGACATACCGGATGTTGCGACATTTGTTGCAGAGTGACCACCCGCACCACCTTTCCCTTTGAATGGATGAGCAGGGCGCTCCCATTCACTAATAATGACTGGCTGTGCAGCCATATCCGGTGCCGGAGCCTTAGTCATTGGGGAGTAAGAGTGATGATTTTTTGCCACGATAACCTGAGACTCAGTAGCTTTTGTCTCTTTCGCTTTAACTTCTGCTGTCTGAGAGCATACTTCCGTTGCGACAGTCGGCTGTTTTTCATGATGTTCCTGTTCAGCGATAGAGTCCACAATGATAGGTTCAGCTACGTGAGCAACTTTTTCCTCAGAGTCATATTGCACTTTGTTAGGTGCAGTTTCAGCCTGATTTGAAACCTCATGGCTAACAACAGACTTGGTAGCTTCTTGAACAGACTCAATAGCTGATTCAACTGTTGATGGAATCACTGATTCAGGTTTCGCATCTTCATAAGCAACTGTGGTTTGTTCTGTAGCTTTAGTTTCTGCAAAAATAGGTGCTGGTTCAGCAGTTTTTGCAGCAACAGGTACTGGCATAATTTCAACAGCTTGTTCCGATGTTGCTTCTTCAATTACAGAGAGTTCTGGCTCAGAAGTCGTAGCCACTGGTGTGACCGGGTAACGAACCCAGACTTTACCGGATGCTAACTCAGGTGAGGCTACCGCGATTGCCAGAGGTACCGGTGACTGCGTCAGATTGCGTTCATCACGATAACGACGACGGCGTTGTCCACTAACACGCAAATGACGCGGTGAACGGCGGGAACGACGTGGCATGATGTTATCTTGCTGTTCGTTATTTTGCTGAGAACCAGACACAGCAGCGTTTTGTTCAGCAGTATCCTGAGCGATAGATTCATTTGCTGCGGCAGGTTGAGCTGTTGTTTCAGTTTCTGTATTGATAACAGCTGGAACAGCAGCTTTTTTCTCTTTTTCCGCGATTACAGGTGCAGAATCAGATGTAACTACTGGCAGTGCTGCAATAGTTTTTTCTTCTTTCACGCTATCTGTAATACGAAGGTTTTGCTCAAGCTGACGACGCTGGCGTCGAGGCATAACAGGTTGACGTTCCTCTGCTTCTTCTTCCGGAACTTCAGGTTTAATTGCCTGTTGAGTCTTACTCTCCAACTGTTGCTGGCGTTTTTCTTCCTGACGGCGACGTTGGCGCTCTGCACGCTGCTCGCGACGCTGTTGCTGCTGAGCCTCGCGCGCTTCATTATCTACCGCAGTATTATCCTGAGCGTTATTTTTCGCCTGAGCATTACGACCTTTACGCTGCTCATCACGCTCGCGATTGTTACGATTTTCATTCTCGTTACGCTCACGACGTGGGTTTTGGCGGCGTGGATTACGGCGATCTGATGAACGACGACCATCATTGCCAGAAGGTCTCTTGGCTTTTTCCTGAGACTGCTTCTCTTCTTCGCCGCTGAATACTTTTTTCAGGGCATTTAAGAAGCGGCTGAATAGGCCAGGTTTTTCTGCTTTTTGATGACTATTTGCTTTGGTTGCGACTTTTTTCTCTTTTGTTTTTGCTGCGGCAGGAGCTGGAGCTTCAGCAGGCAAATCAAAAGTGGAAATAGCGGGCTGTTCAGGACGTTTGCGTTCATGCTGCACATCTTCCTGAATATTTGCCATTTCTGTTTCATGAATCTGTGGCAACTGATAGCTCAGAGCCGAGATTTCTTCGCCTTTACGAACACGTAAAACGGAGAAATGCGGTGTCTGCATTTGATCGTTTGGTACGATAACAATACCAACGCCACCCTGACGGTGTTCAATCGCACTGACAGCTTTACGTTTTTCATTCAACAGATAGGAAGCAATCTGTACAGGAACAATAGCATGAACCTGATGAGTATTTTCTTTCAGGGCTTCTTCTTCTATCAGGCGAAGAATGGACAGAGAAAGTGACTCATTATCACGAATGGTTCCTGTGCCGCTACAACGAGGGCAAACATGGTGGCTGGATTCACCCAGCGATGGGCTTAAACGCTGGCGTGACATCTCCAGTAAGCCAAAACGGGAAATGCGGCCGATCTGAATACGGGCGCGATCCTGACGTACTGCATCACGCAGGCGGTTTTCAACCTCGCGTTGATGACGTACTGGTGTCATATCGATAAAGTCGATAACAATCAGACCACCAAGGTCACGCAGGCGCAACTGACGGGCAATCTCATCTGCGGCTTCCAGATTCGTATTAAAGGCAGTTTCTTCAATATCGCCGCCACGGGTTGCACGGGATGAGTTGATATCAATAGCAGTCAGGGCTTCAGTAGTATCAATGACAACAGAGCCACCGGAAGGCAATCTTACTTCGCGCTGGAAAGCAGATTCAATCTGCGATTCAATCTGGTAGTGGCTGAACAGAGGGACTTCACCGCTATACAGTTTAATCTTGCTGGCAAAATCAGGACGACCGAGGGCAGTGATGTGCTGGCGTGCCAAATCAAGAATTTTCGGATTATCGATGAGAATCTCACCAATATCGGGACGCAGGTAATCACGGAAAGCGCGTACAATAACGTTACTTTCCTGATGAATCAAAAAAGGAGCCGGATGGCTGTTGGCCGCTTTTTTGATAGCTTCCCAGTGTTTCAGACGAAAATTCAGATCCCCCTGAAGGGCTTCTGCGGATTTGCCGACACCAGCGGTACGAACGATAAGCCCCATACCTTCGGGTACATCAAGGGAAGAGAGAGCTTCTTTTAATTCGATACGATCATCACCTTCGATACGGCGTGAAATACCGCCAGCTCGCGGATTATTCGGCATCAGAACCAGATAACTACCTGCCAGACTGATAAAGGTCGTTAAAGCAGCCCCTTTATTGCCTCGTTCTTCTTTATCTACCTGAACGATGACTTCCTGACCTTCTTTAAGGATATCCTTAATGTTAGGACGGCCATGAGCATGGTAATTATTTGGGAAATATTCACGTGCAATTTCTTTTATAGGCAGGAAGCCATGTCGCTCTGCACCATAATCAACAAATGCGGCTTCAAGGCTGGGTTCAATCCGTGTAATTTTACCTTTATAGATATTGGCCTTTTTTTGCTCGTGTCCAGGACTCTCAATATCCAGATCATAAAGACGTTGCCCGTCAACAAGGGCAACACGCAACTCTTCCTGCTGGGTTGCGTTGATTAACATTCTTTTCATTCTAACTTACTCATTATTTTTTACATTAGTATAGAGCCATGAGTAAAAAGAGGAGCATTTACTGGAAACCGATGGCCTCGTGTCTTTTACAAAACCGTCAGCCTCACGGCTATCGGTTGTATAGAGGCGCCTAAATGTCGGCGAGCCTGAATTTCATTTCTTTCATTGTAAGAAACGCAGCGCTCTTTGTTGGGAGATACTGTAATAAATTAGTACAGGTTTTACCCAATCCAGTAAGTAGCAACTCACAGCCCATAAATTGTTTGATTAAACATTACGTCTTACGCCATTGCTGCGTTTTTGTTCAAACAAACAGATAACAAACAATTTCAATCTGCCATTCATAGTTTAGTAAATCGTGGCCGGAAAGCATTATTCCATTGCTATTGGGGTGATAGCAAGGTGACTTTATCTCTTTAAGAGTTTTTTATCATGAAATAGTGATAAGTTGTTAATCTTTAGCCTTTATTCTAAGGCAATTTAATAATAAAGAATAAAAATATGGATATTATTTATACATGATTTAAAAATGAGTGGCACTCTGTTTGCGGGATAATTAAAATTGCGCCCATGAAAACAAATAATCAAGTTGTACAGTTTGTCACTATTGATGACGATGAGGCCGGCCAGAGAATTGATAATTTTTTGCTGGCTCGGTTAAAAGGTGTACCTAAAAGCATGATCTACCGGATCTTGCGTAAAGGTGAAGTTAGAGTCAATAAAGGAAGAATCAAGCCTGAATATAAATTGACAGCAAACGATGTTGTCAGAATTCCGCCTGTCAGAGTGGCGGAAAAACAGGAGGCTCCTGTTTCTGCCAAGTTGGGTAAAGTTGCCGTGTTGGCAGAATGTATTCTTTATGAAGATGATTATATATTGGTCATTAACAAGCCTTCAGGAACTGCCGTGCATGGTGGGAGCGGGTTAAGTTTCGGTGTTATTGAAGGATTACGGGCATTACGTCCCGAAGCTCGCTTTCTTGAACTGGTACACCGTCTTGACCGTGATACTTCCGGGGTTTTGTTGGTTGCGAAAAAACGTTCTGCTCTACGTTCACTGCATGAACAATTACGCCTGAAGCAAATGCAAAAAGATTATCTGGCCTTGGTACGTGGGCAGTGGCAGTCTCACTGCAAAGTCGTACAAGCTCCTTTGTTAAAGAATCTTCTGCAAAGTGGTGAAAGGGTCGTGAAGGTCAGCAGCGAAGGTAAACCTTCTGAAACGCGTTTTAAGGTGGAAGAACGTTACGAGTTTGCTACATTAGTGCGGGCCAGCCCTGTAACCGGGCGTACCCACCAAATTCGTGTACATACTCTGTATGCGGGGCATCCGATAGCATTTGATGATCGCTATGGTGATAAAGCGTTTGACGGGCAGCTTGCAGAAACAGGGATCAACCGGCTGTTTCTGCATGCCAGTTCACTGAAGTTTACGCATCCATCCAGCGGTGAAACGATGCGTTTCGAAGCACCAATGGATGCGGCATTACGACAATGCTTAAAAAAATTGCGACAAATATAATGCAATAATCATTTGTTTAATAATGTGCCGTCAGGGGGTTTACTCCCTGACGGGTAAGCATTTCAGTCAGTGTGATTAATGGCAGACCAACTAATGTATTGGGGTCTTTGCCATCTAGCTTTTCAAATAACGTGATCCCTAAACCTTCACTTTTAAAACTGCCGGCACAATTAAACGGTTGTTCTTTTTCCAGGTAGCCGATGATTTCAGTATCAGTAAGTTCCCTAAAATGGACATGAAATAGTTCACAGCGAGTATCAGTACTTCCGATTTTGCTATTGAATAATGTAATACCGGTATAAAAAGTGACACATTGACCACTGGCTTTTTTTAACTGTGCGAAAGCGTTCTCAAAATTATGCGGCTTTCCTGTTAATTCTCCATTTAAAATACAAACCTGATCTGAACCTATAATAAGATGACTGGAATAATCGTGTTGTAATGCTGTAGCCTTTTCTTGTGAAAGCCGCATCACTAATTGTTCAGGATTTTCATTCTCCTGTGGGCTTTCATCAATATTTGGTGCTGCACAGGTAAAAGGCAGGCCAATTTTTTCCAGTAATAAGCGGCGATATATCGAAGTTGATGATAAAACAATCGGAAGCATCATTTTTCCATAAAATACGTAGAGAAATATTTGCAGGCATTTTAAACTATGCACCGCTTATTAAGCGAATATTTGGTGGAAAGGTGCAGATGTGTGGCCTTTTTCTTTGACTATATCCCGTTACAAAGATAATATGCGCGCCTTATGCAGAAGGTAAAATTACCCCTGACCATTGATGCACTTCGTGCAGCCCAGAAAAGATTAGACTACACTGGCAGTTATTCTGCTGAACAGGTGTCTCGTCTTCTAGAATCGGTGGTCAGTGTGGATAGTGATGTAGATAACTCATTATCATTTCAGATTGATAATCAGCGTCTGGCAGTTGTAAAAGGGCATTCAGATGTGGATGTTACGCTTGCCTGTCAGCGTTGTGGTGGTAAATTCAGTCATCATGTTCACACAACGTATTGTTTTAGCCCGGTCGTCAATGATGAGCGGGCCGAAGCATTACCGGAAGAGTATGAGCCAATTGAGGTTAATGAATTTGGCGAAATAGATTTACTGGCAATGATAGAAGATGAAATAATTCTTTCTCTGCCGGTAGTTCCGGTACATGATTCTGAACACTGTGAAGTGTCCGACGCGGATATGGTGTTTGGTGTACTGCCTCCTGAAGCAGAAAAACCAAACCCATTTGCCGCATTAGCCAGTTTAAAGAAAAGTACTTAAGGAGTAAGGTCGATGGCCGTACAACAGAATAAACCAACTCGTTCTAAACGTGGTATGCGTCGCTCTCATGACGCACTGACTGCAACAAAAGTCTCTGTAGACAAAACTTCTGGTGAAACTCACCTGCGTCACCATGTGACTGCTGATGGCTACTACCGTGGCCGCAAGGTAATCAACAAGTAATTCAGCTAGTTATTAGCAAGTTGATATCTTGGCTAATCTAACCTTAGCGTTAGATGCTATGGGCGGGGATTTTGGTCCTCGCGTCACGGTGCCTGCTGCATTGCAGGCACTGGCATCTAATCCGCGATTAAAACTATTGTTGGTCGGTGACCCCGAAGCCATTTCTCCTTTGCTTGCAAACAAAAATGCCGAGCTGCTCAGCCGTTTGCAAATTATTCCTGCGGAACATGTTGTTGCCAATGATGTTAAACCGTCTCAGGCAATTCGTTCCAGTCACGGTACTTCGATGCGTATTGCACTAAATCTGGTGAAATCAGGTGAAGCGCAGGCGTGTGTCAGTGCAGGAAATACAGGAGTATTGATGGGGCTGGCTAAACTGATGTTGAAATCGATAGAAGGAATTGAACGGCCAGCCTTGGTGACGGTCATACCAAATCTGAAACAACAAAAAACAGTAGTATTAGATTTGGGCGCTAATATTAATTGTAATAGTCGTATGTTAGTGCAATTTGCCATTATGGGCGCTGTAATGGCAGAAGATGTTGCGGGTGTAAAAAATCCACGTGTAGCATTACTTAATATCGGGGAAGAGGAATCCAAAGGGCTGGATAATATCCGCGAAGCCGCCATAACCTTGCGGAATAGTGAGTTAATCAACTATATAGGCTATGTGGAAGGAAATGAGCTGTTAACGGGGAAAACAGATGTCCTCGTGTGTGACGGCTTCGCAGGTAATGTTACGCTGAAAACAATGGAAGGCGCGATCAGAGTGATTCTGTCTCTGCTTAAGTCACCGGAAGGGCAAAAGAAAAAATCGTCATGGTTGATGAAAATATTTAGGAAGTTTTTGCTTAAACTAATAGCAAAACGCTTCGGTCATCTAAACCCTGATCAGCATAACGGCGCAACACTATTAGGATTGCGTGGTATTGTTATAAAAAGTCATGGTGCCGCGAATGAAAATGCTTTCAAAGCTGCAATTGAGCAAGCTGTTCAGGCAGTAGAAAAGCAGGTTCCTGAAAAGATTGCAGCCCGACTGAATGCAGTATTACCCAAGAGTGAATAAGCATAAATGTATACAAAGATCTTAGGCACAGGCAGTTACTTGCCGTCTCAGGTGCGTACTAACGCAGATTTAGAAAAAATGGTGGATACGACTGATGAGTGGATTGTCACTCGAACTGGTATCCGTGAACGTCGTATCGCCGATGAAGGTGAAACGGTGGCAACCATGGGATTCAGGGCTGCTGAACAAGCCATAGAAATGGCAGGCATCGATAAAACGCAAATTGATTTAATAGTTGTTGCAACAACAACGGGAACGCATGCTTTTCCCAGCAGTGCCTGCCAGATCCAAAAACTGCTAGGCATTAACGGTATTCCGGCTTTTGATGTTGCGGCGGCTTGTGCCGGATTTACATATGCATTGAGTGTAGTTGATCAGTTTATAAAAACGGGTGCAGCTAAATGTGCACTGGTTATTGGTTCTGATACGCTTTCCAAAACGGTTAATCCAGAAGATCGTGGTACCGTTATCCTTTTTGGTGATGCGGCGGGAGCGATGGTGGTAGGTGCTTCGGAAGAGCCTGGTATTTTGTCAACCCATTTGCATGCTGACGGTCATTATGGCGAATTATTATCAGTGCCTCATCATGATCGCCAAAAAATCGATACACCAGCATACCTTACGATGGTTGGCAATGAAGTATTTAAGGTTGCTGTGCGAGAATTAGCGAATATTGTTGATGAGACACTGGAAGCTAATGGTTTGGCTCATTCCCAGCTTGATTGGCTGGTGCCCCATCAGGCGAACTTACGTATTATTTCAGCGACAGCTAAAAAACTGAATATGACGATGGATAAAGTTGTTGTGACACTGGATCGTCATGGTAATACCTCAGCTGCATCTGTCCCGACTGCATTTGACGAAGCGATCCGTGATGGAAGAATTCAGCGTGGCCAACTTGTTTTACTTGAAGCATTTGGCGGTGGCTTTACCTGGGGCTCAGCGCTAGTACGTTTTTAACTTAACAGGATGATAAACATGTCTGATTTTGCAATGGTATTTCCCGGCCAGGGTTCTCAATCTCTTGGCATGCTAGCTGACTTAGCCGCGGAATTCCCGCTTGTAGAGCAAACTTTTGCAGAGGCTTCTGCGGTTTTGGGATACGATTTATGGGAGTTAGTCCAGCAGGGCCCAGCAGAAGAACTGAATAAAACGTGGAAAACACAACCTGCATTGCTGGCCGCTTCTGTTGCTATTTGGCGGGTTTGGCAGCAACAGGGAGGGAAAAACCCTTCCGTGATGGCAGGTCATAGTCTTGGCGAATATTCAGCACTGGTTTGTGCTGGTGTCATTGAATTCCAACAGGCAATTAAGCTGGTTGAATTACGTGGAAAGCTGATGCAGGAAGCCGTGCCTGAAGGGCAGGGTGCTATGTATGCCATTATTGGTCTGGATAATGAATCCATTGCAAAAGCATGTGAAGAATCAGCGCAGGGACAGATTGTTTCACCTGTGAACTTCAATTCCCCGGGGCAGGTTGTTATTGCCGGAGAAAAAGAAGCTGTAGAACGTGCGGGTGCTGCATGTAAAGCCGCGGGAGCTAAACGTGCTCTGCCTTTAGCAGTCAGTGTTCCTTCACACTGTGCATTAATGAAATCCGCCGCAGACCAGTTAGCTGTTGCATTGCAGTCTGTTGAGTTTAAACAGCCGCAATTCCCTGTTATCAATAATGTTGATGTAAAAACAGAAGAATCTGCGGATACAATCCGGGCGGCGCTGGTGCGTCAGTTGTATAATCCGGTACGCTGGACAGAATCTGTTGAGTATATTGCCGCTCAGGGTATTGGTAACCTGTTGGAAATAGGGCCGGGTAAAGTACTGACTGGCTTAACAAAACGAATTGTTGGTACTCTGAGTGCTGTAGCAGTGAATGATGTATCATCACTTACAATTGCTCTGAATAAATGACTGAGGAAAACATGGGCTTTGATGGAAAAATTGCACTAGTTACTGGTGCCAGCCGTGGCATAGGTCGAGCGATTGCAGAATTATTGGCTGAACGTGGCGCGCGTGTTATTGGCACCGCGACCAGTGAAAATGGAGCCGAGGCAATCAGCGCCTATCTGGGCGATAAAGGCAAAGGTTTTGTACTGAATGTCACAGATTCAGAATCCATTGAACAGGCACTATCGAATATTCGTGCTGAATTTGGTGAAATAGACATTCTGGTTAATAATGCGGGCATCACACGTGACAACTTGTTGATGCGCATGAAAGATGATGAGTGGCAAGGTATTGTTGACACTAATCTTTCTTCGATTTTTCGTCTGTCAAAAGCAGTAATGCGTTCTATGATGAAAAAACGTTATGGACGTATTATCTCCATTGGATCTGTTGTTGGAACAATGGGAAATGCAGGGCAGGCGAATTACGCGGCAGCGAAAGCAGGAGTTATTGGTTTTAGTAAATCACTGGCTCGTGAAGTCGCTTCTCGTGGCATTACCGTCAATGTTATTGCTCCCGGTTTTATCGAAACCGATATGACCAGAGCGTTGACAGACGAACAACGTGCGGGCATTTTATCTGATGTTCCTGCTAATCGTCTCGGTAATGCAAAGGAAATTGCCAGTGCTGTAGCGTTTCTTGCTTCTGATGAGGCCGCTTACATTACGGGTGAAACATTACATGTCAATGGTGGCATGTACATGATCTAAAAAATGAGCGAACCCGCTGTTTTTTTATGTATTTCTTATACAAAATAAGCAGTTAGTGGTTCGACCAGCCGGGATTTGGTTGCATCTTTTCCTGTATTTTATAAACTACGAAAACCATCGCGAAAGCGAGTTTTGATAGGAAATTTAATAGTATGAGCACTATCGAAGAACGCGTTAAGAAAATCATCGTTGAACAACTGGGTGTTAAAGAGGAAGAAGTTGTAACCACAGCTTCATTTGTTGATGACTTGGGCGCTGATTCTCTTGACACAGTTGAACTGGTAATGGCTCTGGAAGAAGAGTTCGATATTGAGATCCCAGACGAAGAAGCTGAAAAAATCACTACAGTTCAGGCTGCTATTGACTACGTTGAAAACGCAAGTAAATAAGCACATATACCTAGGCGGTCGTTCGACCGCCTATGTTTTTTGTCTTACATTTTTTCCCTCCCTGGAGGATAACCGTGTCTAAGCGTCGAGTAGTCGTGACCGGACTAGGCATGGTATCTCCTGTCGGCAATACAGTAGAGTCTTCTTGGAACGCTGTTTGTACCGGACAGAGTGGTATCGGCCTTATCGAACATTTCGACACCGCTAATCATGCAACTAAGTTTGCTGGTTTGGTGAAGAATTTTAATCATGAAGATTTCAATATTTCGCGCAAAGATGCACGAAAAATGGATTTGTTCATTCAGTATGGTATTGCTGCAGGTGTTCAAGCTTTTGAAGATGCAGGAATTGAAGTAACAGAAGCCAATGCTGGCCGCTTTGGTGCTGCTATTGGTTCTGGTATTGGTGGTTTGGGCCTGATTGAAGAGAACCACAGAACATTGCTTTCTGCTGGTCCTCGTAAAGTCAGTCCGTTCTTTGTACCTTCAACCATTATTAATATGGTGGCTGGCCATCTGAGCATACTATACGGCCTTCGTGGTCCTAGTATCTCTATTGCAACAGCCTGTACTTCTGGTGTGCACAACATTGGTCATGCAGCGCGTATAATTGCTTATAATGATGCTGATATCATGTTGGCAGGTGGTGCTGAGAAAGCAAGTACAGAATTTGGTGTTGCCGGGTTTGGTGCTGCCCGTGCACTGTCGACCCGTAATGATGATCCTAAAACCGCGAGCCGTCCTTGGGACAAAGATCGTGATGGATTTGTTCTGGGTGATGGTGCTGGTGTTGTTGTTCTTGAAGAATATGAACACGCCAAAAACCGCGGCGCAAAAATTTATGCTGAAGTCGTTGGCTTTGGTATGAGTAGTGATGCGTATCACATGACATCTCCGCCTGAAGATGGGGCAGGGGCTGCACTTGCTATGGAAAATGCCCTGAAAGATGCGGGTATTTCTTCAGAACAAGTGGGCTACATTAATGCTCATGGGACATCAACACCGGCGGGAGATCTTGCTGAGGCTCTGGCTGTGGAATCTGTCTTTGGTAAAGGCACTAAAGTATTAGTGAGTTCAACCAAGTCAATGACAGGCCACCTGCTGGGTGCAGCTGGTGCTGTGGAATCTATTTTCACAGTTCTTTCTTTGCAGGATCAAATTGTTCCTCCAACTATTAACCTGGTTAATCAGGACGAAAATTGCCGCCTGGATTTTGTTCCTGGCGAAGCACGTAAAGTTGAGGGAATGGAATATGCGTTGTGTAACTCTTTCGGCTTCGGTGGAACGAACGGTTCACTGATTTTCCGTAAGATGTAAAACACCCTATTTCTATAAAAAGCCTCAACTTATGTTGGGGCTTTTTTTATACTACGAATGTACCTTTTTGCACTGCTACCGCTCATATACTATTATAGCGCCCCTTATAACCTGAGGTTTTCACGCCTTTTTATTTAAGAATCAGAAAGTAAGATGATGTATTGGATTAATGGCAAACCGCAAGATCAAATCTCGGTTAATGATCGCTCGGTACAATATGGCGATGGCTGCTTTACCACAATCAGAGTAGAGCAGGGTCAGGCAGCTTTTTTGCCTTTTCATATGAAACGATTACAAAAAGGTGTTGAAAGACTGTTTATGCCAGTACCGGATTGGGCAAAACTGGAAAACAATATTCAACAAGTTGTAACAGGATGTGAATCTGGTGTTTTGAAAGTGCTCTTATCCAGAGGTTCGGGCGGACGCGGTTACAGCAGTGATGGTATTAATGAGACAAACCAGATCCTTTTACTAAGCCCCTATCCAGAGCAATATTACAGGCAACGGAAAACGGGTGTTGTATTGGGGCTTAGTCCTGTTGCTATGGGGATTAACCCTCATTTGGCAGGAATTAAGCATCTGAACCGTTTGGAACAAGTTCTGATAAAGCGGTTTATCGATCAGGAAAAGATCGATGAAGCGCTAGTACTTGATAGTGATGGTTTATTAGTTGAATGTTGTAGCGCTAATATCTTCTGGCGGAGAGGTAAAAATATCTATACGCCGGATTTGAGCCAGTGTGGTGTGGAAGGGATTATGCGACAGAAAATTATCCAACTACTGGAAGATAGTGATTACCATTTGTCATGTGTCATGCGTTATCCTGAAGCATTAGCTCACGCTGATGAGGTCATTATTTGTAATTCACTGATGCCTGTTATGGCTGTTAATCAAATTCAGGCACATAAAAATCAGCCTGCATGGAAATACCAATCCAGAGAGTTATATGAATATTTATTACCTGAATGTTTAAGCCTGTAATTCTGAGGGATATAAACTGTAGTGATTCAGCCAGCCATTGAAAGGCAGATAAAAGTGGTAACCGAATGAAACTTAAAAAGCGCATTCTTATTCTACCTGGATTGATTATTCTTGTTGCAGCAATAGCATTTTTCTTTTTTATCAAAAAAGTGGAAAATTTTTCTGCTCAGAAGGTTAATCTGGCTCAGGATCTTGTATTTACCTTACCGGCCGGAACGGGGCGTATCGGCTTAGAAACACTGTTAATTCAGCATAATTTAATCAAAGATAATGGCTTATTACCGTGGCTTTTCCGATTAGAACCGGAGCTGATCAAATTTAAGGCAGGAACTTACCGATTACAGAAAAATATGTCAGTAAGAGACATTCTGCAATTGTTTGCCAGTGGTAAAGAGGTCCAGTTTACCATTCGCTTTGTTGAAGGCAGCCGTCTTTCTGACTGGTCAAAAATATTACAGAATGCGCCATACTTAAAACATGTGGCTGAAGATAAGACGCCACAAGATCTGACAGAATCGCTGGGTATGAAAATAGAGAGTCCATTGGAAGGATGGTTCTATCCTGATACTTACCTCTATACCGCAGGTACAAGTGATATAGACTTACTCAAGCGGGCCCACCAAAAAATGGTTATGGCTGTCGATCAGGAATGGAAAAACCGGGCTGAAAATCTACCGTATAAGAGTCCTTATGAGATGCTAATTATGGCCTCCATCATCGAAAAGGAAACTGCCGTAGATGCTGAACGCGCTAAAGTGGCTTCTGTATTTATCAATCGCCTGCGTTTAAAGATGCGGTTGCAGACCGATCCGACAGTGATATACGGGCTAGGGGATAAATACACCGGAACTATTTTTCGTAGCAGCCTGAGCACCTTTACGCCATACAACACTTATATGATTGAAGGGCTACCACCGACGCCGATTGCTATGCCGGGTCTTGCATCAATGAAAGCAGCGGCTCATCCGGCGGTAACAAACTATTTATATTTTGTCGCAGATGGTAATGGCGGCCATACCTTTACCACAAATTTAATAGAGCATAATAGAGCGGTAAGTCTTTATCGCCAGAGATTGAAGCAGGATAAATGAACAGCAAATTTATTGTTATTGAAGGGCTTGAAGGAGCAGGAAAAACCACGGCTATCCAGACAGTGTCTGATACACTGAAACAATCTGGGATTTCTGATCTTGTTTTTACCCGTGAGCCGGGTGGAACACCATTAGCGGAAAAATTACGCCAGATGATCAAGCAAGGGATCGAAGGTGAAATATTAACGGATAAAGCAGAAGTTCTGATGCTTTATGCTGCCCGGGTTCAGTTGGTGGAGAATGTCATCAAGCCTGCACTGGCAAAAGGTTGCTGGGTTGTTGGGGATCGTCATGATATGTCATCTCAGGCATATCAGGGAGGCGGACGTAACATTGACCAACATTTATTGGCTTCACTACGTGAAGCAGCACTCGGTGATTTTTCACCTGATCTGACTATTTATCTTGATTTACCGCCAGAGGTTGGTTTACAGCGTGCCCGCGAACGCGGTGAACTGGATCGTATTGAAAAAGAATCATTAGATTTTTTTCATCGTACACGCACAAGATATCTTGAATTGGTCGCACAGGATAAATCCATCATAAAAATAGATGCAACGCAGCCATTGGAAAAAGTACAGGACGACATTCGTCAGGCTCTGCAATATTGGCTGGAAAAACAGGAAATACATGCATGAATTGGTATCCGTGGCTTAACCATGCGTATCGTCAGCTGATTGAATCCCACCAACAGGGGCGTGGTCATCACGCTCTTTTGCTCCATGCTCATGAAGGTATGGGGGCAGATGCACTGCTTTATGGATTAAGCCGTTGGCTAATGTGTCAGAATAAACAGGGAATAAAAAGTTGCGGTAAATGCCACGGCTGTCATTTGATGTTGGCAGAAACACATTCTGACTGGCATGTACTCGCTCCAGAAAAGGGAAAAAGTACAATTGGTGTAGATGCAGTTCGTCAGCTCAGCGAAAAGCTTTATGAGTATTCTCAACAGGGGGGTGCCAAGATTGCGTGGGTACCTTCAACGGAATCCCTGACTGATGCAGCCTCCAATGCGTTGTTAAAAACACTGGAAGAGCCGCCCGGCAATACCTATTTTCTATTGAGATGTCAGCGTCCGGCCAGCTTGCTGGCAACACTGCGAAGCCGCTGTTTTTATTATCATCTGCCGGTTCCTGAAACCAAGACCGGTTTGCATTGGCTGCAAAAAAAGCGCCCGACGATACCATCACAGGATATTCAGACAGCACTGAAACTGTCTCAGGGAGCACCTCTGGCGGCAAAACAGTTACTCCAGACTGAAAAATGGCAACAGAGAAATGTATTTTGTCAGGCTATCACGCAGGCACTACATAAATATGATACCTTGTCACTTTTGCCATTGTTGAATCGTGATGATGTACAACAATCTTTGTACTGGCTAATCAGCCTGTTGTCTGATGCGGTAAAATGGCGTCAGAAGGCGCAAAATTACTGTATCAATCAGGATCAGCAGATGTTGATTCACCATCTGGCCTCCAGTCAAAGTGTTGAAAAATTGTTAAATACAGTTGATGATTGGATACGCTGTCGTCATCAATTAATATCCGTAGCGGGCATCAATCGGGAATTGTTACTAACTGAACAATTACTCAATTGGGAAGGGCAGCTTTGCTCCACCCGGTAATACATTTAAATATGGGCATATTATGTTTTTAGTTGATTCACATTGTCATCTCGATTGTTTAGATTATGAAACACTGCATAAAAGTGTGGATGATGTAGTGGCGAAAGCCGCAGAAAGGGATGTGAAGTATATGCTGGCAGTTGCGACCACATTACCCGGCTTCCTGCATATGAAAAACCTGATTGGTAAACGTGACAACGTTTCGTATTCCTGTGGTATTCATCCGTTAAATCTGGATGAAGGATATGATTTTGATGAGCTTGCCCGTTTAGCCGCAGATAGTGATGTTATCGCAATGGGTGAAACAGGGCTGGATTATTATTATCAGAAAGATAACGCAGAATTACAGAGAACTTCATTTCGCCAGCATATCCGCATTGGTCGCGAATTAAATAAGCCGGTGATTGTTCATACCCGTGATGCAAAAGATGACACCCTGATGGTACTGCGGGAAGAAAAAGTGCAGGATTGTGGCGGAGTTTTGCATTGTTTTACTGAAGATAAAGAGACAGCCAGGGATTTACTGGATCTTGGCTTTTATATTTCGTTTTCGGGTATTGTGACATTCCGCAATGCCGAACAAATTCGTGAGGCAGCGAGGTTTGTTCCCCTTGATCGTATTCTGGTAGAGACTGATTCACCTTATCTGGCGCCGGTTCCTCATCGTGGTAAGCAAAATCAGCCTGCTTATGTACGTGATGTTGCTGAGTATATGGCAGTATTGAAAGGTGTCAGTCTTGAGGAATTAGCCGAAGTGACAACAAGGAACTTTTGTGATTTGTTTCATATCGACATTTAAGAACATTAAATGATAATAAAGGAGAAATGAGATGGCAGAAGAAACTATTTTTAGCAAAATCATCCGTCGTGAAATCCCATCTGATATCGTATATCAAGATGAGTTAGTCACCGCATTCAGAGATATTACACCTCAGGCACCAACTCACATTCTGATTATTCCTAATGTGCTGATCCCAACGGTTAATGATGTTATGCCGGAGCATGAGGCTGCATTAGGCCGTTTATTCACGGTTGCTGCAAAAATCGCAAAACAGGAAGGGATTGCTGAAGACGGCTACCGTCTGATCATGAACTGTAACCGTCATTCAGGGCAAGTTGTTTTTCATATCCATATGCATCTGGTTGGTGGGCATCCATTAGGCCCGTTACTGGCAGAATAACATTACTCACTGCCGTTTTTTAATGCGGTCACTTGTAAGACGAGAAATATCCTGACAGCTGTAACCGGAGTAGATTAATGAAAAGAATTTTCTTGGTTGTATCATCAGCACTGTTGCTGGCGAGTTGTACACTGACATCCACACAACCGCCTGCTCCTGTTACACCTGCTGAACCAGAGCAAAAAACGGAACCCACTGAACCGCCGTTACAGAAAGTACCCCAGCCACCGAAGATCCAGTCAATTAACTGGAATAATATCGTTCAGCCATTAGTTGATCAGATGGCTAAAGCACATGGTGTAGAAGCGGGGAAAATACTGCTCGTTGATAGTGTCAAAAATAATACGAGTGGTTCACTGAGAACACTTAAGGCAACTGACGCAATTACCGATGTGGTCAGCAAGACGCATGTTTTTCAGGTCGTGCCGAAAAATCAGGTTTATTACGCCCGGCAGGCTCTGGGGCTGTCATCAGAAGATAGTCTGGCATCACGCAGCAAATCTATCGGTTTGGCTCGTTATTTGAATGCCGATTATGTCATCTATTCCGTGGCTTCTGGTGATACCCAACACCGTAAGATAAACATGCAGCTTATGCTGGTTAAGACGGGTGAAATACTCTGGTCTGGTAGCAGTGATATTAACTAAGTGATATTAACTAATAGTGAAGCTCTATCTGGAATGTTGCGTCAGAAGTGGCCTGACATTCCAGCAGAAAACTGGGAAATCAGGCCATTAACAGGGCTGACTCAGGGAAGCCACTATATCACGGATGGTATACGTCAGATGGTAGGGCGTAAACATACATGGCACAGTGGCGCTCTGGGTGTCAATCGTCAAAGGGAACAGCGGATATTACGTAAATTATCTTTGACTGGCATCGCGCCTGATGTAATCGCAATGCACGATGATTGGCTGTTACTGGAATGGCTGAAAGGCACAAAGATCACAGCAGAAGAATTCGGTTTACCCACATTTCAACAGTCATTGGCGAATACCATCGCCATTTTGCATAACCAAGCACCATTGGGGTATGCCTTCCAACTCAAAGAACAATTAGCTTCCCAATGGCAATGTATTGATAACTCGCGGCTTTCTCCCAGTTGGTTGCGGCTGCATAAATTTTTTATATCGGCGAAAATGCCTGCGCCTTTGAAAATAGCGCCTGCTCATATGGATATTCACCCTGATAATTTGATTATGACATCGGAAGGTTTGAAACTGATTGACTGGGAATATGCGGCGGATGTTGATATTGGTTTTTCATTAGCGGGGCTGTTTGAAGGGAATCAATGGAATGAGATGCAGCAGAAATTTTTTTTGAATTATTATTGTACTGACGCATCAGGATATAGTGATATCGTTTTATTGCAGCAAAAAATTAGGCAATGGAAACCGTGGGTCAGGTATATGATGCTGATGTGGTATGAAGTTCGCTGGCAGCAGACAAAAGATCCGCAATTTTTAGCTCTGGCTTATCCTTTGCGTCTGGATTTTAAGCTGACGTTTTAATACGAAGGTCGGTAATTCATAAGATGGTAACCAATAAATAGATAACTAATAAGAAGTGAGGAATATTATGGGTCCGGTAATGTTAGATGTTGTTGGTCATGAGCTGGATAGTGAAGAGCGCGAAATTCTGCAACATCCATTAGTGGGCGGTTTGATCCTGTTCACCCGCAATTTCCATGATACTCAGCAGTTGCGTGATTTGGTGCGCCAAATCCGTGAAGCCTCCCGTCATCGTTTAGTCATTGCAGTTGATCAGGAAGGAGGGCGGGTACAGCGTTTCCATGAAGGATTTACACGATTACCTGCGGCTCAGTCTTTTGCCTGTTTGCATGACGAACTGATGGGTGGGCATTTGGCCGAAGAGTCGGGTTGGCTGATGGCATCAGAGATGATTTCAATGGATATTGATATCAGTTTTGCTCCTGTACTGGATTTAGGCCATAAATGTACTGCGATTGGTGAACGCTCATTTCATGAAGAGCCTGAACCTGCGATGGTGATGGCTGAGCGATTTATCAGGGGAATGCATTCGGCTGGTATGAAATCGACGGGTAAACACTTTCCCGGCCATGGTGCAGTCATAGCGGATTCCCACAAAGAAACGCCAGTGGATGATCGCTCAATGGATGCAATTAGCTGTCATGATATGCTGATTTTCCGCGATTTTATCCAGCGTAACTTACTTGATGCAATTATGCCTGCACATGTTATCTATTCTCAGATTGATGATCGTCCGGCAAGCGCTTCCCCCTACTGGCTAAAAAACGTTTTACGCCAACAGCTGGGGTTTAATGGTGTTATTTTTTCAGATGACTTATCTATGGAAGGGGCTGCTGTTATGGGGGGCTATGCTGATCGGGCAAAAGCCTCACTGGAAGCGGGCTGCGATATGATTCTGGTGTGTAATAACCGTCAGGGTGCGACTAACGTACTAGATAATTTACCGATAGTTAACTCAGATAAGGTGGCACGGTTATATCATCAGGGAAGGTCGTTTAGTTTGGAAGAACTGAAAAAATCAGAACGCTGGCAGCGGGCAAATTTGCAATTAAATAATTTATGTGAACATTGGCTAAGCTGTGGCTAAACACTACTGATTTATCGCGATCAAACGAAAGGCAGGATTGTTACATTATGATCCTGTCTTTTGGTATTCCCTTTTTATTTGTTACTTTTTGCGGTCTATTTTGGGACAACATTCTTCCTGTATTTCAATAAATAATCCCGCTAATCACATAATGTTAACAATGTAAATTATAAGTATTAATAAACTGGATTTAAGTCTGATTAATTAGAGTTGAGTACGTAAATTTTGTGATTGGTGTCTAATTAATCAAAAGAATTTAGCAGGGGTCATTTTTGGTATGACCTACTGACCAGCCGTGATATTCTGGCAATATTTTCAGTATGAAATTTATCATGAGTGATGTCATTTAAGAACGTTATTCAAAAATCGTTTAGCGCTTTACATAACATTAGTTGTATTTTCAGTGGGGTAGTCATGACAACGCCAAAGACAAGAATTGTCATCATTGGTGGGGGTGCTGGCGGTTTAGAACTGGCAACACGTTTGGGACATAAATTAGGGCGCAAGCAAAAAGCCGAAATAACTTTGGTGGATCGCAACAACAGCCATTTATGGAAACCGTTATTACATGAAGTAGCAACCGGTTCTCTTGATGATGGTGTTGATGCACTGAGTTATCTTGCTCATGCAAGTAACCATTACTTCAACTTCCAATTAGGTACACTCACAAATATCAATCGTGAAGAAAAGAGAATCACACTGGCTGCAATTCGTGATGAAAGTAGTGATTTGTTAGTACCAGAGCGTGAGTTGGCTTACGACATTCTTGTTATGGCATTAGGCAGCCAATCGAATGATTTTGGTACAGCTGGTGTAAGAGACAACTGCATTTTCCTTGATAATCCGCAGCAGGCACATCGTTTCCATAATGAAATGCTGAACCTGTTCCTGAAATATTCTGCGAATCAATGCCCGGAAGAGAAAGTTAATATAGCGATTGTTGGTGGTGGAGCAACAGGTGTTGAGCTTTCCGCTGAGCTATACAATGCAGTTAAACAGCTAAATAGTTACGGTTTTGAAAGCCTGAATACAGATGCCCTGAATGTGACTTTGGTCGAGGCTGGCGAACGTATTTTGCCAGCGTTGCCACCACGTATTTCTGGTGCTGCACACCAAGAGCTGACTAAACTGGGTGTTAAAGTCTTAACTAAGACAATGGTAACCAGTGCAGATGAAAATGGCCTGAATACCAAAGATGGCGAGCAGATCAAAGCTTCTTTGATGGTCTGGGCTGCCGGAATTAAAGCGCCAGATTTTATGAAAGAGATTGGCGGGCTGGAAACAAACCGTATCAATCAGCTGGTGGTGAAGCCGACTTTGCAGACAACACTGGATGAGACTATTTTTGCTATCGGTGACTGTGCATCCTGTCCGAAAAAAGAGGGCGGTTTTGTTCCTCCACGTGCTCAGTCTGCTCACCAAATGGCGAGCCGCTGCTATGACAACATTCTGGCTTTACTGAATGAAAAACCGCTGAAAGAATATGAATATAAAGATCATGGTTCTTTGGTTTCTTTATCTAAATTCAGCACTGTTGGTAGCCTGATGGGTAACCTGATGCGTGGTTCAATGATGGTAGAAGGCCGTATCGCACGTATCGTTTATATCTCTTTATACCGTATGCATCAGGTAGCATTGCATGGGTATATTAAAACAGGTCTAATGATGTTGGTTGGTGGAATAAATCGTGTGATCCGCCCACGATTGAAATTGCACTAATTTAACCAGAGTGGTTCATCTGAATTTGATTAATAATATATTCAATAAATTTCAGATGAACCGCTAACTTTTCATTATTTTTATTCAATACTACGCTATTTTTCAT
>NZ_CAWQMW010000126.1:0-42175 GCF_963895965.1 Xenorhabdus sp. PB30.3
AATATTTTATTATATTTAAAGTAAATTATATTATTTTTTATATTTTTAATTGGGACGATGATCCAGCTCAACATAAATACTCTGACCTTGCCGGATGTGCTAATTCTATGAGTTTAAATGAGGCCGAAAATGCCTTTAAACAAGGTAGAAGAGTAGAGTAATTTTATGTATTGTGGTTTATGGTAAATTTGACGGAATAAAGAATAATAGAATGGGAATCTATAAAAAATACACGATGGATAAAGCGGATAGAATGTTACAGCCTATCATTGGTGGTGAGCTTATCTTATTAAGTTATATCAGTTTTTCACTGGAGGGTAGATTTAAATTTCTCGGTAAAATAGAGAATTGGGAAAATCAATCCGATACCAAAATATTAGCGGCCATGAATTTTAAAAGATACCTTTCAGATGATGTTTTTATAATTAATGATAACTCTTATATAAAAGATGAAGTTTATTTCATGAATATCAGATATGTCGAGTTATTTGTAAATGATTATTTAAATAAAAATTCAGAGTGTTTCTTCAATGGAGATGCTTTTTTTATTTCTCCTGCTAAAAAAACACTCATTGAGTTTCAACATGATGGTTATATTTTTTTACATCAATTACCCATTTTGATTAGTGAGAATGAAAAGAAAATAATTTCAGTAAAAGTATGATAAAAATCTATTTGCTATGAGTTTCAAGTTCACTGTTTTAAGTGTAGTCACATGATTTATTTTAACCATTTTTTAACAAATTCTTCTGGTGATATAGGGCGATCAAAGTAATAACCTTGTAGGTAATTGACCGAATAGTTTTTCAGCTGGTTTACCTGTTTTTGATCTTCAACTCCTTCAGCGACAATTTCTAAATTAAGCCGTAAAGCGAGGTCAATAATATTTTCAACAATATGCTTTGAAAACCTATCACTGTTCATTTTACTAATGAAATTATGGCCTATTTTTACCACATTAACGTTTATTTTTTGTAAATAAGCATGATTAGAATGGCCTGTGCCAAAATCATCTAAAGCGATTAATACACCTAATTTATCCAATTTATTAAATAGTTCGATTGTGTGTGCATCTGGCTCGAGTAATTCTCTTTCGGTAATTTCTAATATCAGATGGATTGCATCTTCAGGAAATGCCTGTAGGAAGTTGCGACAATCCTCAACTAAACCACTATCTTTATAATGTTTTGCACTGATATTGAAATTAAAGTGAAAATTTGGTGGTAGCTGATAGGCGAAAGAGGCAAAAAAATCACGAACTTGAGTAATTAAGTTATGTGTTAAGGGAATAATGAGGTCCGATCTCTCAATTTGTGAGATAAAGCTTTTAGGCTCTATTAACCCTTGTTTTGGGTGTTGCCAGCGAACAAGGATTTCACACCCGATAAGGGCGTTATTTTTACTACAGATAATGGGCTGAACATAAGGAATAAATTGTTTGTTTTTAATGGATTTTTTAAATTGATAGTCTGGAATAATAACAGTTTTGGTATGTTTATATAAAACGATAGCGTATAAAAGTATGAGTATTGTCAATGTTAGCAAAACCCACTCTAATTCTATATCAGGCCTGATATTATTCCGATAATCAGAAAATACTTTCCATAATAGATTACCAGCACTCAGAGTGATGGCGATGAATAGTACCACAAATGCCCGATACAACGTTCGGTATGATTTAAAATTCAGCCCCATCATTTCTCCTTTTTGATAAAGCCCATTATCCAACAGTAGTCTTACTGTCTGGATTTGTAAAATTTTGTGGGCTTGCTGCTGATAAAAAATGACTGTTTGCTTGAAAAATAACGCTGGCTATCTTACAGGAAGAGATTGAATACAGGAACTATATATATATTTATATAGCAAGAATTGAACAACAAATTACGTAATCGGTGGCAGTAATTAAAATAAACCGATTATTGTTTCCATCCTTGGTGAAATAATTAAATTATTTTATTGATTAATGTCAATCTTTCGCCAGATTATTCCTTCTTTTATTTATTCCCCTCGTATTTTAAGTTATATCTTAAAATCTATTGGAAGTTTATTGTGATGTAATCACAATCGCCACTCGACGGTTTTCTGCCCTTCCTTTTGAACTGCGATTATCTGCAACCGGCTGGCTTGGCCCCAATCCGCGGGTTTCTAAGCTGGATCTGTTCATTCCTCCCCGTGTCAGGGCATCTGCAACCGTGTTAGCCCGTCTTAGCGAAAGCTGGTTGTTATAGCTTAATTCACCGTATTTATCCGTGTGACCGTCAAGGCGTGCATGTTCAATGCCTGTTTTGGATAAAATAGCTGCCAGCTTTTTCAGTTTTTCTTCCCCAGCAGGTTGCAAGTGAAATTGGTTATTACCGAAGAGGACTTTTTCTGACAGACCAAATAGCCATCCTTCATCCGTTTGCTGAAATCCTTGTTGCTTAAGAACTTTGATTTGTTCCGTTGTTAGTTTGCCCGTATGTTGGCAGGCGTTAAGAAAGAAAGGGCCAATGAATGAAATCATTAATATAAAAGCGCGTTTTTTTATCATGATGAATTTCTCGATAAGTAGTTTACTTTTGTTGTGTCAGCGGAGTGCCAGCCACCGCCGCGCTGTTTGATGTGATACATAGCGGCATCCGCTTCAGACAGCAACTGTTCTGCTGTTAAAGCGCCATTTGACAGAGCAATACCAATGCTGAGTGTGATACGTAGCTGTTGGCCGCTGGGAAGCTGAATCGGGGTATCCATCGCGTGAATGATATTTTTAGCGATCCGCTCAGCATCTTCTAAACTGGCTGAAGGTAATAAAATGGCAAATTCATCACCACCGAGGCGGGCGACAGTATCTGTTTTCCGGACTTTCTTTTTTAAAGTATCGGCAATTGTGATCAGGACGTGATCGCCTGCAGCATGCCCATAAACATCATTGACATATTTGAGTCGATTACCGTCAATAAATAAAATGGCAGCACTCTCCCGCATGAACTTGTCATTCATCACGGTGGACAGAACACGCTCAAAAGTCGCCCGGTTGGGTAATGTGGTGAGAGAATCGTGTTGTGCCTGCCACGTCAAAGCGGCTTTTTCCGTTTGTAAATGATGCTGCCACTCTTCCAGTTCTTCCAGCAGGTGGTTAAAAACCTGACTGAGTTCATGCAGTTCTGCAATTTGAGCGGAAGGAACCCGCTGAGAAAATGCCCGCCGCTGGCGTACATCATGGGCAACGCTGGCAATGTTCTGTAGTGTTCTGACAACGCCGTCATGCATGCGCAGGGAAAGATAGAGTGAAAGTATGGCACTGATCAGGAGGCAGGCAAACAGTACCAGTAAGGCCTGATAGATAAATTTGATGATATGTTCACTATTGCCGATTAACCAGACTGAACCAACTTGCTGTTGGTGGTGATAAATAGGAAATGTAACGGGTTCAGGAAATATCCAGTATTCAACCAGTTTCTTAAAATTACCGGTGCGTGTTATCTGTTTGGCATGCCAGCTGGCTAATACCTGATTTTTTGCATCAAAAATCTTTGCTTCGATAAAACTATCGTGAGCAGCAATCATTTCCAATATTTCGTTTGCAGCTGTTTTATCATTAAATACTACCGCTGCCTGTACGGTATGGGCTATTGTCGATGACATCTGTTTCAGATTATTTTCAGCATATTTCTGCATGGCAAAGAGTGCCAGTAAAGAAAGAAACAGACCGACAACCGATAATGTAACAATAGTAATGATCAGATGGATACGGTGAACTGTCTGACGTAATGTCGGGCGTGATGGCATTAATGAATAACGCTTTTTCATACAGTTATTCCGCCTTACGAGCCAATTGCAGGACATTTGGATCTACGCGTATACCACTGCGAGTCAAAATATCGAGATTAAGGTTAAATGTTGTTTGTGTACTATCTATATTGAGGCAGAATGCACTACCTATTTCACAATATTGGTTTTGTTCAGCAATAGTAAGAAGTGGTTTATTATTTTTCTGATTAAATACTTGATGTTGAAGTATAGGGTCAATCTGACCGTAGTAAATAATATCACACTTATTGACTAATTGTTCTGTATTGAAATTTAGAATTTCTATCCGTAATTCTATTTCATCAGGAAACATATTAATATTTTTTAAAACACGGATGTAGTTAGAAGGGGGGACTAGACATAAATGTAATGTCGGACGTGTGACTGGCCAATATGTATAACTGATAATGCCAGAAACGACACGTACAACATTTTCATTTATTTTTATTTTCTCTTTAGTTTCAGGCATAGCTGTTACTATTGAATTACATATCACCATGGTTATACATAAAACCGTCAATACCCGTAAAAATAATTTGGAAGCACAATATTTGACAACACAGAGAGTCCATTCAATTAAGCACATAACGGGATCCCGTTTTTATCTTTCATATTATTAACAGTCATTAATATACACTTAGTCTTTCAAGTCGCCTCTTTGTTGGCTGTATTTACTCATTTTAGTTACTTTTTTTATTAATATATGGTTATCCGTATCTCAGGGTTGTCATTCTAAATATATTGGGTATGGAACCTATCTCATCATGGCACTCTGTACAAAAATCATTAATCACCGGTTGTAAATGGTCGTATATGAGATAGGTTGAAAAATATATTAAATAATAGGAAAAATAGTTATAAAAACCATTTCCTTTATTTATTAATTTGGTTTTTCAGCGACTCCTATTATGTGTCCATGATTATTATAAGTGATATCAGACACTTTTCCTTGATTCAAACTGTCTATTATTCTTTCTTCCAAAGAAAAGCTTGTTGCAATCTCATCATGGTTTAACGCAGGCTGATGGCGACGGCGTTCAATGCGAAAACGAATTTGATTATACTTTGCCCAGCCGATCAGCAGGAATGCATTGAATATAGCGACAATGATATAGAGGGAAATTGAGCTTAACTCCGAGCTGAATATATACATCACAGGCTTAGGGCCATGATGGGGCGAATTAAATAACCCCGAAATAAACAAATAGACAAATCCACACCACGCTAAAATAGTCAGTGTGACATCAATAAGACGAGGTAATAATTTCTGTTCTGTAAATATTAAGGGATCTTTCATTATTCTATTCTCTCTATTCCACGGTCAGGGCTTTCCCAACGAGCACGTTTGCGGTGGACTTTAAGCATAACTTTGGGAAAAGAGACCAGTGTCGTAAACAGGTTCAGCATCCAATATACGACCGGATACCAGATCACCCAGAAAAGTGATGATGCGACGTGTTTTTCATAGCGACGTTCAATTAACAGGCTGACAGTAAACTGAATCAGACAGGTTGCGGCTAATACCAACCCGGTATATCCGGGCGGGAAAAGGGTATAAACCCGAATGGTTTCAGGTAATGTGATAAGCATGCCGAGGAAAAACAATATAATTGAAAGGGCAAAGGTAAATGACCAGATTACCGAACAGCAGAATTCGGCAAATAAAACCCACATACGGCGATATTCCCATGCCCAGAGTTTCCGCAGGTTTTTGAGAAAGACTTCAGCTCCACCCTGTGCCCAGCGTAATCTCTGTTTCCACAATCCACGAAGCGTTTCCGGCATCAGGATCCAGCAGATAGCCCGAGGCTCAAAGAAGACGGACCAATGACGTAATTGCAGTTTCCAGCTGACATCAATATCTTCTGTAATCATGTCGTTGCTCCAATAACCTACATCGGCAAGAGCACGGCGGTTAAAAGCAGCGACCACACCGGAAACGGTAAACACCTGACCGTAAATCCGCTGAGTACGTTTGATAAGGCCAATGATAGAGGAAAATTCACCTACCTGAATTCGGCCAACCAGAGTAGAGCGGGTACGTATCCGAGGGTTACCGGTCACTGCACCAACACGGGGGTGGTCAATCATCGGTTTCACCATCCATACAGCAGCATCACGATCTAACAGAGCATCACCATCAATACAGACCAGATAATCACTGTTGGCAGCAGCAGCACCGGCCTGAAGCGCGGTGGCTTTCCCCTGATTCTGTTTCAGATGTATCACTCTCAGGGCGCTATGCTGTTTCGCCATATCATCAAGTTCATGGGCGGTGCTGTCGGTTGAACCGTCATTGATTGCGATCACCTCAATATTGGAATAGCGCTGATTCAGTGCTGCCTGTAGTGTTTCACGCACATTCGGGCCTTCGTTATAGCAGGGGATCAAAATGGATATCAGAGGCTCGCCCTCCAGATGGGGCGGCTCATCACTTTGTTTCCAGTGTCTTTCACGATAAAACCAGAAATAAACCCCACCTGAAATCCAGATGGCAGACATAAACAGGGGCCAGAAAAACACAAAGTTCAGCATAACTTCACCGGTAAAGGTGACGGCAATACCGATGGGAATACTCAAAACAATACAGAGCACAATAAAAGCAAGAATACGGTCAATCATTGAGTGGATACCATTCTGAGGAAAGAACAGGACGGATCGAGTTCATTTCTGGTTGATTATTAATAAAGTCATCAGGGTAGTAACCAAAATTTTGGGCACCATTCAGCTGTAACTGGCGCATCCATTCAGCGAGTTGTTCGCCTGATATCATTCTTTTATCGGATGGTTTGCGCCAGTCTACGGCTTGCAGTTCAAATACCGTTTTACTCAGTGCATCCGGGCGCTGACCCACAGCTTTCACTAAACGGGATAACCACTGATTACTTTTTGACAGCGGGATGTTTTCCATTAATGGCATTGCCATCGGTGCAACCCAGTCATAATGGGCAAGAAAATCATCCAGATTCTGGGCAAACCACTCTTCGCTGTCCGGTTCCAGAATCGGCAGCGCAAAAATATTACGGGCAGTTTTTACCTGATAACCCCGGACGGATTTAATGGCATCAGTGAGTTCCTGAGTGAAATCGGTCAGGTATCGGCTTTTGAAGCGGCTCCAGCGGGCGAATTGTTCCGGATCCTGACGGATTTCGGCAATGGAGGCCGGAAAGCCTTCTCGCTGATAAACCCTGATTGCATCCGGGCCGGCATCCTCAAAATCTGACATGATGGCATCATCGTGATACAGCACACCCTGAAAAATGGAATGAGCAGCTAAATCCTGATAAATCTCTTTAATTCTGCGGCGGTTTTCTAGGTTATAAGGCGATAACCGGCGGTATTGTGCTTTGTTAACGGATAACTCACCGCTATTTTTGTCGTAGCTCAATACACGGGGCAGGGAAGGCTCTAATTCAAATGCCAGAACCGGCATCCATGCATAGACATCAATATTTAACCGGCTGTGTATCTGCCAGGAAACCCGGTTAAATAAATCGGCCCGCATTGGTAACCAGCGATTAGGGAAGTAAAGTTCACGTACAGTGCCATCGCCTATAGGATCCGCGAAAGCCTGTAGGAAAACCGTATTGATACCGAGGTCGGCAACACGCTGTACCAGCTTGTCGAGATTACTTGCTTGCTGAACAGGGTCAGGGTCATAAACATAATCCAGATCAATATGGGCGATACGCAGAGGAAATTTATTCTGAACCTGAATAATCTGCTCCGCGAATTCTTTCAGGGTTGGGTTGTTTGTCAGCAAGATCCGTGGAACATTATCCAGATTTTTGGCATTAGCCAGACCAGTGTCGAGAGTCAACGCCAGTTTATAGCCGTGTTGCTTTGCTATATCCAGCGTGACACCACTGTCAATACCGTAAGGCCAGACCCAGACACGCGGCTTTTTACCTGTAGCAGAAATGATCCGCTGCGTGATTGTCCTGACATCCTGTTCCATACGCTGGCGGAATGCCTTTTCAGTTTCATATTTGCCAGTTTTGCGGTCATAGATTCGGGTAGCAGCGGCAGGTTCGGTATTCCCCTGTGGATTACCAAGAGCACCGTAATGATGCTGATAAGTATGTGAGCCAATTTCCACCAGACCGGAACGGGACATTTCGGCAACCTGTGCCCAGGTGGTAAAACGTTCCCGCGGTACTTTCAGTCCACCAAAATTTACCGGCTTCCCTGCGGGAGCATCAACCCAAATACCGACGGGAGCCAGAATAGCAGGCCAGTTATAGGCTTTCAGTAACGGAAAAACCCGGTGATAGAAACTGCTGTAACCGTCATCAAAAGTGAGTAGTACGGCTTTAGGCGGCAGTGGTGTTCCCCCCTGATTAGCCACGAGGATCTGGTCAACGGTAATAGGTTGATAGCCATTGGCGTGCAGCCAGGCAAATTGATCATTCAGCGCACTGGTACGGACGGACATAAAACGCTGGTCAGCACCATCATCTTCAACATCATGATAAGCCAGCACGACAAAACTGTTATGGGGCCAGGGGCGTTCGTTCATCGATAAAGGGCGTTCCGCCGGTGGAACGAAATCAGGCTTTTCGGCGTGGGCCATGACACTGAGTTGAGAAATAAGCAGGCTAACCAGCAAAGCTGAAATCATTAACCAATAGCGAATTACGTTAAAAGTCATAGAAAATCCTTTAGAACCGATACGTTAAATCAAAAGCAGCTTGCAGGTTTTTTTCGCGTCTACCGTCATAAGGGCGTTTATCCAGCGTGAGCCGCACGCCTGCATCCACAACATCATTCCACTTAATACGTTGCCCATAACTGACCGTAGTTATCAGCCCTCCGCCATAATCTTTCTGCCAGTACTCGCCGATACCTGCCGTGAGTTGCTGGCTCCAGACGGTCTGATAATGCCGATAAATGATGTGATCCGCTTCCAGCGCCGGAAGCAGGGTAAAATCATTTCTGGGATTGAAATAAGGGGTATTTTGCTTGCTGTTATGGGTTGTACCGACTTCCAAAGTCGCATCGAGTTTCAGATAAGGAGCGGTATAGATGCGTTGCATTCCGTTAATGCCATAAGCAAACCGGTTATTACCATCGGAAAAAAAGGAAGGTGCGAAACTGGCACTCCACTGGCTGCGTTCGCTGTATCTCCAGCGGCTATAGATTTGCCCGCCATTGGCGTAAATATTATTGGTTAATGCTCGCAAGGGAGTATTTCGTGCCAGCCGTTCTGCTGATCCACCCAGACGCCATTCATCATTAAAATCGTACCAGCCGGTAAAACGCAGGCCGACTTTATTGCCATGACGATAATTCCGGCCAGAAATTTCACCCTCCAGCCAGATATCCCGAGTCCGCCATTCTAAACCGCCACGTAAATCACGGTTTAATCCACGGCCTTCGCTGAACTGAGCGCGGTTATATGCACCACCGGCAAACAGACGCCAGTTATCGTTAATGGGCGGGCTATAAATAACAGCATCAATGTCTGAACTGCTTTTACCGCTGGTGGGGCTGTCTGAATCAATACCCTGATTAACCCTGACACGCAGCTCTGACATATGATGAACATTGCGCAGGCGGTTAAAACGTTTGCCCAGTACATTCTCTGGTGCGCGGGAGATGACATCATCAGCCAGTAAATCAACCTGTTTCCACTCTTGTAATGCTAAAGCAGTATAACCTTGCTGGATTTCCAGTGATAAATTACGGTGATCAAGCCCTTCAGCCTGTTTTAATTCACTCTCGGCCCGACGAGGCCAGCCTCGATCCAGCCAGATTGCCGCCAAATCGAGACGCAATTTTTGATTGGAAGGGGCTGTACGGGCTAAATGCGTAAAACGCTTTTCTGCCTCAGGTAAATCTTCATTAAGTTGTGCTGATTCCGCCAGAAATTGCTGCCCTTGCAGCCAGCCGTCATTAGGAACCCGGATTGGAGAGCCGTAAACATTAACCATATAAACATTACGTTGTTTGATATTGGCAGCGAGTTTTTGGGCTTCATTTAGGTGCTCGCTTTCCACATCGGAATAAAAAAGAACGCTGTCATCTTCCAGTGTGATATGGGAAGTCGGCGTTTTTTTATCAGGGTATTTCCCGTTCGGGTAACTCAACGGACGCAGAATGTTCCTTGCTTTATCTGGCTGGCGAAGATTCAGATAGGCTGCCGCAGCCCATTTATGGGCATAATCCGGTATTTCTGTGTTTTCTTCTGTTGATGAAGGCTGTTGCAGGCGTAAATATTCTTCAATAAGTTCCTGTGTCCGGAAACGGGCGAGTAATGCCCCAAGGCGATCAATTCGGGCACGTCGGTAATCCTGCTGGGCATCAGGCTGTTCACGCCACTCATTTAGCATATGCTCATAACGGACAAGTGCTTTGTCAGCAATATCAAACCGCTCTGTTTCACTGCGATTAGGGATTATGGCAAGACGAACTAATTCAGCCGCTGCATCGGCTTCCAGCCTGCGTTGTTGACCCGGCGATAACTGTAATTGCGAGACGTATTTTTGTTCTAAAGACCATGCCGGGCCATTGACACGGTTGTTTTTCAGACTAAACAGATAGTCGTGAGTGGTATTTTTATCATTGGGAAAACGCTCGTGAGCGGTGGAGAGCATTTCCATGGCATCCCATGTGCGCCCGGCTGCTTCATCAACATAGGCCATTAAACGGTAATTAGCGGCATTGGGATGTTGTGCCAGTAACCTTTTTGCCAGCCTCCGAGCCTCATTATCTCGTTTGGCATCTGCCAGCGTCATAATCAGGCCTGCTTTTAGATCGTGGTTTTGTTCTTCAAGGACAGAAGCCAGATGCCATAATTGGACGGATTGTGTCCACTGACGCTGATTGCGATAAGCCCGTGCAGCAGCAGCGATGCCTCTGGCGGGTAATTCCATGGAATGATAGCGTTGCCAAAGTTCAATCACTTCATTATCTCGCCCTGCCCAGCCTGCAATTTGTAACCAGTCAGCAACCTGAGAAGACGAAAGTTTCCGCCGCTTTTCTTCTTGACGAATATATTCAAGCATGGGGATGGTATTGCCATTTCTGGCTTGCAGGATTAACTCGTCATAATCCGCGTTTGCGGCTTCTGACGTTATTAGACAACTTAGTGATACGAATAACGATAATAGTTTATACCGATATCTATGAAAGCCTATCGGCTTAAAATAAAGATATAGCACGACATCCCCTTTTATACTGCTTATTTAAAAAACAGCAGAATCAGACGAAGTAAAATTGAATTTAGATTAAGAGAAAATTTTTGTTTCTTCATTTTTGAAGAGGCGAAATAATACGTATTGTGTGACTTTATATCAATGGGTAATTCATGAAAAGCAATAAATAAAATATAATTACACTTAGAATAAGTAATATCGTATTGTTACATTTATTTGTAATAATTAAATTAATATTAAAATCAAAGTGTTGTTATTTTAAGATTTTTCTTATGGCGTTTTTTAATTAAATAAATTCATTTAATTCAGAGTTGATGAAATATATTTATTAACAGTATTGATATTCTTTATTGATGATTCGTTTTACTGTTTTTAGTAAATGGTGACTGTATTTTTCCTACTTTTATCTTCATCAATTTTCTGAATATGGTCTATATTATTTTGTGACGGCTATTTTATAAAAAATATCCATTTTTATAATTAAATGTGGCTTTTAGGCTTTGTGTTGTTTATTTTTAAAATAAAACATCTTTTATCTTCGAGGGATGATGCATTATCGATGGTTTTATCCATTTAATTGAATGATATTGTGTCCGATTTTTTTGATCAAAAAACACAGAAATTCGGTAAAAAATAGCAAATTTAACATTGAATGCCTTTTCCGACATTAACCTCAGCAGCAACCATACAAACAATAAGTGCTTTAATAATTCCGGCTGGTTCGTATAATCCTGCCTTTTATTATGTTGTTAGTGAGGAAAGTTGTGGATCAGATTGCCAGTATCATCGCTAATGTATGCGAAACTCTCAGAACCAAAAATGTTAGCGAAGTGGGTATTCAGTCGTTCAGTTTTCCCCTTTCTGTAACCGATGATACTGACTGGCTGGAATGGTTAGCTGCTCAACCGCATTACCCGCAATTTTACTGGCAACATCGCGATGGGCATGAAGAAGTTGTTGCCTGTGGGCAAATCCGCCTCTTCAGGGATGCCGCTCAGGCAGAAAAGTTCTTAAACCAACATGCTCAATTTCCCCAAATGCGTATTTGGGGCTTGAACGCGTGGGAAAAGGAAGAAAACACAGATAATGAAGAAAGTTATCTGTTCTTGCCAAGAATAGAAATACGTCGCTGTCATAAGGCTACTTATTTATATCTGAATATTGATGGACAGGCTGACATCGATACTATTTACGCGTTTCTCAGAAAAATTGCACCTCATCAGCCATTTCAATCATCACGAGTAACGATTTTAAATACCAAGCATCGGCCTGAAAGTGAGCAGTGGAATACACTGCTGGAGCAGGCGCTGGATGCCATTACCCGCAAAAAAATGGAAAAAGTGGTGATGGCCCGAAAAACAGAACTCATGCTGGATATGCCTTTGCAAGCAGGACAATTTATGGCGACCAGCCGTGAGGTGAATCATCACTGTTATCACTTCATGCTTGCTTTCAGTGATACGCAGGCCTTTCTTGCTTCCACGCCTGAGCGGCTCTATTACCGTCACCAGTTACAGTTAGTTACTGAAGCTCTGGCGGGAACAACAATAAATTCTGATGATGACCAAAAGGCAAAAGAGCTGGGGCAATGGTTATTAAAGGATAAAAAGAACCAGCATGAAAATCTGATTGTGGTGGATGATATCTGCCAGCGTTTACAGGGCGGTGTGACAGCAATCGATGTTGCTCCGCCTGATGTTATTCGTTTACGTAAAGTACAACATCTGCGCAGACATATTAATGGTTTTTTAAATCAGGTTTCGGACAGTGATTGCCTGAGTCGTTTACAACCAACCGCTGCTGTTGCTGGTCTGCCACGAGAAGCCGCCCGGCAGTTTTTAGCTGAGAATGAACCTTTTCGCCGTGGTTGGTATGCCGGTTCTGCCGGGTATTTGGGGCTTGAGCAGAGTGAATTTGCCGTTTCGCTGCGGTGCGCATACATAGATGGCGCTTTATTGTCATTGTATGCCGGGGCAGGGATTGTTTCTGGCTCAGATCCTGAACAGGAATGGATAGAAATTGAGAATAAGGCAGCAGGGTTACGCTCATTGCTCAGTAATTTATCTATGGAATAGCTGCATGAAATGATGCATGGAGTATTGTCAATAAAATGATATTTCTTTGAACTATCACAAGGAAAGTGTTTTTAAGGGAATGAGAACGGCGAATATCTTATATAATTCATTTTCTTAAATAATGAGTTTTCTTTTTAAATAAGTTTCGAACATCCTATGTCAAACAGCGCACTGAACCGTCGTTGGGCGGAACTTTTACTGGAAGCACTGACCCGCCACGGTTTGCGTCATGTGTGTATTGCTCCCGGCTCCCGTTCTACTCCACTGACACTTTCCGTTGTAAAGAAAGCTACTGCTCAGAACGGTAAGCTGATATGCCATACTCACTTTGATGAGCGAGGGTTAGGCCATCTGGCACTGGGGCTGGCAAAAGCGAGCGGGGAACCCGTTGCTGTCATCGTGACATCAGGAACCGCAGTTGCCAATCTCTATCCTTCCCTGATTGAAGCGGGTTTAACCGGAGAACGGCTGGTATTTCTCACCGCAGACAGACCGCCGGAGCTGATTGACTGTGGTGCAAATCAGGCTATTCGTCAGCACGGTATTTTTGCTTCACATCCATCACAAACACTCACTTTGCCGCGCCCAACCACCGATATTTCAGCCAGCTGGCTGGTCTCTGTTATTGATAATGCGATGTCTAATCTCAGGCAGGGAGGGCTGCATATTAACTGCCCTTTTGCAGAACCTTTGTATGGAGATGATGATCAATACCAGTCATGGTTACAGACTCTGGGAGACTGGTGGCAGGGAGATCAGCCGTGGCTTCGGCAATCGATGGTGACAGTGACAACCAAAGTGACTGACTGGGATTATTGGCGGCAAAAACGGGGTGTTGTTCTGGCAGGGAGAATGAGTGCTGAAGAGGGGCAGCTTGTTGCACAGTGGGCAAAAGGCATGGGATGGCCATTGATGGGTGATGTCTTGTCTCAGACAGGCCAGCCTTTGCCCTGTGCTGATTTATGGCTGCATCACCCTCGAACACAGGAAATTCTGGCAAAAGGAGAACTGGTTATCCAGTTTGGCTCCAGCCTGACCGGTAAGAGACTATTGCAGTGGCAGGCGACATGTCAGCCAGAGGAATACTGGGTTATCGATTCTATTGCCGGAAGGCTTGATCCAGCCAATCATCAGGGACGTAAATTTACCTGCAATATCGCAGCTTGGTTACAAGAGCATTCTGCGCATACGGATCACCCTAATGTTTTTTGGGCGAATGAACTGGAAATATGGTCAGAAAAGGCATCGGGATGTGTGGCTGAAAAACTGTCGGGTAAATTCAGTGAGGCTGCGGTTGCCCATCAGTTGTATCAGTTATTACCGGAAGAGGGGCAACTATTTGTCGGCAATAGTCTGGTTGTTCGCCTGATTGATGCGCTGGGGCAACTCCCTGTCGGTTATCCGGTTTACAGTAATCGCGGAGCCAGTGGTATTGACGGGTTAATTGCAACTTCAGCCGGAGTACAACGGGCAACCGGTAAGCCCACGCTGGCGATTATCGGCGATATTTCGGCACTTTATGATCTGAACAGTCTGGCTTTATTGCGGGAAATTTCATCACCGATGGTACTGATTATCGTCAATAATAATGGCGGTCAGATTTTTTCATTACTGCCTACACCACAGGAAGCGCGCCAGCAGTTTTACTGTATGCCGCAAAATATCAGTTTTAACCATGCCGCTGCTATGTTTGGCCTGCATTATAGCGCTCCACAAAGTTGGCCTGAGTTAAAACAGTCCGTTGAACAGGCATGGCTGCAAAATGCTGCAACGGTCGTGGAATTAAATGTGACAGATAATGAAGGTGCGATGTGCCTGCAAACGTTACTAAAACAAGTGGCGGAACTGTGAAGCTGGCCTGTCAGACATTCAATACGGACAAAC
The DNA here is from genome assembly GCF_963895965.1 of Xenorhabdus sp. PB30.3. Taxonomy (NCBI): domain Bacteria; kingdom Pseudomonadati; phylum Pseudomonadota; class Gammaproteobacteria; order Enterobacterales; family Morganellaceae; genus Xenorhabdus; species Xenorhabdus sp. PB30.3. The sequence continues at coordinate 14,906 of NZ_CAWQMW010000126.1, forward strand.
AAGGCCCATGGCTGGTTTGGTTGCATGGTCTGCTGGGATGTGGTCATGAATGGCAGCCCATTATCAGTGCCTGCAACCAGTATCCTTCTTTGGTCATTGATTTGCCCGGTCATGGTCATTCTGCCGATATGCCGCTTGTGGATGTTTTTGCGAAAGATGGCCTTGCAGAGATGAATGCGCTACTGAGCAAAACCTTAATTGCGTACCAGATCCATGATTACTGGTTAATTGGTTACTCACTGGGTGGACGGATTGCCATGTATCACGCAACTCAAGCTCAGGCAGTGCACGGTTTAAGGGGGATTCTGGTGGAAGGTGGAAACCCGGGGCTGTTATCTCAGGAGGAACGTGAAGCCAGATTATTACATGACAAAAACTGGGCACAGCGTTTCCGTTCAGAGCCTATAGCGGCAGTTTTAGCGGATTGGTATCAACAGCCTGTATTTGCAGATTTACCTGCTGCGCAACGTCTCAGGCTCATTCATCTTCGTAGCCAGAACAGGGGCAACAGTATTGCAGATATGCTGGAAAATACCTCACTCGGGCACCAGCCGTATCTGCTCCCGGAATTACAAAAACTGGCAGTACCTTTTATTTATTTATGCGGTGAACATGATCAGAAATTTAAGGGAATAGCGCAGCAGTTTGCATTGCCATTAAAAATAATTTCTCAGTCTGGACATAATGTCCACAGTAGTAATCCTGCGGGTTTTTCAGCCGCAGTGAACCACTTTTTATCACTTTTTGGCTAAGGACGTTTAATAATGCTCTACCCATGCGAAGAAAAATTATATGCGCCGATTGACTGGCAAGACTGTTCTAATGGATTTGAAGATATTCTTTATCATAAATCTACCGATGGTATCGCTAAAATCACAATCAATCGCCCACAAGTGCGTAATGCCTTTCGTCCTCTGACGGTTAAAGAGATGATTCAGGCGCTGGCAGATGCACGCTATGACGATAGTATCGGCACAATTATTCTGACCGGAATGGGAGAAAAAGCCTTCTGTGCCGGCGGTGATCAGAAGATCCGGGGCGATTACGGTGGTTATCAGGATGATATGGGAACACATCATCTGAATGTACTGGATTTCCAGCGCCAGATTCGTACCTGCCCAAAACCGGTTGTTGCTATGGTTGCCGGATACTCCATTGGTGGCGGACATGTTCTGCATCTGATGTGCGATCTGACCATTGCCGCAGATAATGCGATTTTTGGACAAACCGGCCCGAAAGTCGGCTCTTTTGATGGTGGTTGGGGTGCATCTTATATGGCCCGGATAGTCGGACAGAAAAAAGCCCGCGAAATCTGGTTCCTGTGCCGCCAGTACAATGCTCAGGAAGCGCTTGATATGGGGCTGGTTAATACTGTTGTTCCTTATGCTGAGCTGGAGAAAGAAACTGTGCGCTGGTGCCGTGAAATGCTGGAAAACAGTCCGATGGCGCTGCGTTGCCTGAAAGCTGCCCTGAATGCAGATTGCGATGGACAGGCGGGTTTGCAGGAGTTGGCCGGGAATGCCACCATGCTGTTTTATATGACTGAAGAAGGGCAGGAAGGGCGTAACGCATTCAACGAAAAACGTCACCCTGATTTCAGTAAATTCAAACGTAACCCATGATGCGTAAAGCAACTCTTTATCACTACAGCCTGCCGATGGAGGCAGGTGTTATCCTGCGCTATCAGCGCCTGAAAACCCGCGATGGTTTTCTGGTTCATATGCAGGAAAATGAGGAGCACGGCTGGGGAGAAATTGCTCCGCTGCCGGAATTCAGCCGTGAAACACTTGAGCAGGCAGAACAAGCCGCAGTAGCGTGGTTAACGCGCTGGTGTCAGGCAGAAAAAGGCGCAGAGAAAGAACCGGAACAGAGTGAATTACCTTCTGTTGCATTTGGTATCAGTTGTGCGCTTGCTGAATTGCGGGGTGAATTGCCGGAAGAAGCTGACTATCGCAAAGCACCATTATGTACCGGCGATCCTGATGATGTGATCCTGCATCTGGGGAAAATGGCCGGACAGAAAATTGCGAAAGTGAAAGTAGGTTTATACGAGGCTGTACGGGATGGCATGGTAGCGAATGTTTTGTTGGAAGCTGTGCCTGAATTTCGCTTAAGACTGGATGCCAACCGCAGCTGGACACGCACTAAAGCGGATGGATTTGCCAAGTATGTCAATCCGGATTATCGCCAGCGTATTGCTTTCATTGAAGAGCCTTGCAAAACCCGTGAGGAGTCACTGGATTTTGCTCGCGAAACAGGTATTGCTATCGCGTGGGATGAAAGTGTCCGGGAAGACGGTTTCACGGTAAAAGCTGAAGCCGGTGTTGCTGCTATTATCATCAAGCCCACTTTGGTTGGCAGTATTGATCGTTGCCGTCAGTTAATTACTGAAGCTCATCAGGCAGGATTGGAAGCCGTTATAAGCTCAAGTATTGAAACCAGTTTTGGCCTGACGCAACTGGCCCGTTTAGCACACTGGTTAACGCCGGATACACTCCCGGGATTAGATACTCTGAATTTGATCCAGTCACAACTTATCCGTTGCTGGCCAGACAGTGACATTCCTTGCATTGAATCAGACAAACTGGAAATCGCATGGAGCCATGAATGTCATTAGCGTCGTTTAACCAATGGCCGTGGCATCACTGGGCAGTTTGTGCTCCGGAAAAACAGGCTGCCTTGTTGTATGGAAAAACCCTGACATGGCAGCAGCTAGCGACAAAAATTAATACTATTGCAGATTGTTTCCGGCAACAGGGGGTATCAGAAGGCAGTGGAGTGATCCTGAGGGGGAAAAATAGTACTGATTTATTACTCTGTTACCTTGGCGCACTACAATGCGGGGCAAGAGTACTGCCACTGAATCCTCAACTTCCCGAATCATTGCTGGTGGAATTACTTCCCCGGCTGAAGATGGCATTTGTGGCTGATTTTACCGATTCCCCTTCATCGGTTATTCAGGCAACGGAACTCAACTGGCAAACTAAGTTTACAGTTACGTCAGGAAAATATGTCGCATGGGACTTAATTTCATGGGATAAGCATCGCCCGGTCAGTATGATCCTGACTTCAGGATCTTCCGGGCTGCCTAAAGCCGTTGTGCATTCTATGGAAGGCCACTTTTCCAGTGCAAAGGGTGTTCTTTCCCGTATAGATTTCAGTTCACATGATCGCTGGTTATTGTCACTGCCCTTATACCATGTTTCAGGTCAGGGAATACTCTGGCGCTGGTTGCTGAAAGGTGCAGTGCTGGTATTAGAAGACATGCGCTCTCTGGATAGGGCTTTATCCGGTTGTACTCATGCCTCCTTAGTGCCAACGCAATTATGGCGCTGGCTGTCTCAGCCACATGAATATAAACAGACGTTAAAAGATGTGTTACTGGGTGGAGCTATGATACCGCAGGAGCTTGTTCAACAGGCCGGAACGCTGGGTATTCGCTGCTGGTGTGGTTATGGTCTGACTGAAATGGCTTCAACAGTCTGCGCAAAGCGTGCAGATGGTTTACCGGGGGTGGGAACACCATTGCCGGGAAAAGAGATCCGTTTGCAGGATGATGAGATACAGATCAGGGCAGACAGCATTGCGATGGGGTATTGGTCTGATGGGAAATTACAGCCTCTGCTTAACGAAAATGGCTGGTTTTCCACCCGTGACCGGGGCGTCTTTGAGCGGGATGAACTGTGTATTCTCGGGCGTCTAGACAATCAGTTTTTCAGCGGTGGAGAAGGTATCCAGCCGGAAGATATTGAGCGAATCATTAACCAGCATCCCGAAATTCAGCAAAGTTTTGTTGTTCCTGTACCTGATCCTGAATTTGGGCATCGGCCTGTCATGGTAATCGAAACAAACTCACCTAAACTTACAACAACACTTGCTAGCTGGCTTTCGGATAAACTTGCGTCATTTCAGCAGCCTGTAGCCTGTTACTTACTGCCTGAGCAGCTAAAGAATGATGGAATAAAAATTCCACGGCAGCAGGTTAAACAGTGGGTGCTGCAAAAATACGTTACCTGCATATCTTGATTAATCTAGATAGTTTATTAATTTTATAGTTTATGGTGTTTACTGAATTCCAGTAAAATGGCTTGCAACAAGTAGTGGCAATTACCAATTAGAGAAGAAGGAAACGATATGAAAGGTTTTATTGCTGTCAGTGCTGCTAGTCTGCTCTTTATGGCTGGTACGGCAAATGCAATTTCTGTAAATGTTGAGGCAGGAAAGCACTATACCAGTACATCTGCGGGAATTGGTGATAAAAATGCGGGGTTCTCCCTTAACGGAAACTGGGCCCGCAGTGATCATAATGGTCAGTTGGGTAGCCTGGGACTGGCCTTTGCTTTGCCTGTTGGTCCACTGACAGCCAGTGTTGGCGGTAAGGCTCTCTATCTGTCGCCAAAAGTCGGAAAAGATGGTGCTGCATTAGCTGCTGGTGTTGGCCTCAGTGTAGCGGTAACACCATCACTGTCCTTATATGGTGAAGCGTATGGTGCTCCATCAGGTTTTACTTCAGGTATTGACTCTTATACAGAAGCTAACGGTGGTGTCCGTTATCTCCTCTTCAGACCACTGAGTGTTGAAGCGGGTTATCGCGTGATTGATCTAAAAGGAAAAGGCGGGGATCGTAGTAATAAAGTGTCAGATGGTTTTTACATTGGCGCAGGCGTGAATTTCTGATATCTCCACTGAAATTATCCGCATCTGTAAAGATGCGGATATGCCTTTCTCAGTGGCGGGTTAGCCAACCTCGGGCAGTATGCCTGTAACAATGCCAACCTGAATAGCAATAACAGCAATACCGCACAGGAAAATGAGGACGAGTGCCGGATTACCACCTTTCACACGATATCCTCCCTGATTTTCTTTGCGGCAGCGCCAAACCAGCAGGCAGGGGAGTATCAGAGCCAGAATTGACAGCGCAACGGCAGCGAAAGTCAGAGCCATCACAAAGTTAGGGTAGAACAGGGCGCAAAGCATGGGAGGCACAAAAGTTATCAGGCCGGTTTGCAAACGCTCTTTGGCATAATTGCGGCGTTTTAACAGGTCAGCAAGATAGTCAAACAGACCCAGAGAAACACCCAGAAACGATGTCGCCAGTGCGAGATCAGCAAACAGATGAACAGCAAGTTCAACTTTTGGTGACGCAACAACTTCTCGGACAGCCTGCAATAATCCATTCAGTCCTGACTGTTGTGCCAGAATCCCGACAAAGGTATTGGAAGAAATAGCACCAAGAGTCACTAACTGCCACAGGATATAAGCACTCAACGGAATAGCACTACCGATAAGAAATATCTTCCGCAGCTTATTTGTATCCCCCCCCATATAGGCAACGATACTCGGTACACTGCCATGAAACCCGAACGAAGTAAAAATTACCGGAATGGCTGACAGAACAAGCCCTTTTTCTATTGGCATGGAGATCAGGTTGATTTTATCAACATGAGGCATCATCACACCAAGAACGAGCACCAGAAAAATGACTTTAGCAGTAAATAGCAGGCGATTAATTAAATCAACAGATCGGGTGCTAATGCAGACGACACTTCCGGCGACCAGTGTAAATATAATGATCCCGACAGAAACAGAAATGTCTTTCTCTAACCAGGCAGATAAACTGGCAGCCAGCAACTCACCAGCACCACTGATATAGGCGGTTGTCAGAGCATACATCAGAAATAGCATGCTGAACCCTGTTAACACCTGCCCACCGACGCCCAAGTAGCGTTTTGCGATAGTTCCCAGCCCGGTATTGGCTTTATTATATTGATAAACTTCTACCAGCAGGAGTGCGGTATAACTCATCAAAGCCCATAGGCCAACTAACATGGCCAGTGTTGTACTAAAACCTACACCTGCCGCAGCCAGAGGCATGGCGAGCATTCCTGCCCCAATCGTCGTTCCGGCGACGATAAAAATACTGCCAGTAGTGCGATTCTTCACGCGATCCTCGTCTCTGAATATATTGATAAAATAGTAATAAGACTGGCAGAGTAAAGTATTGATGTATGGCTGTCAAATTCGCGATACATAGATCGTAAAGAAATAATTACACCATGTGCTAAAACTGCGAAGTAGATTAAAAAATTAAATTTAATAAATTAATCTAATGTTGAATCGCTGTATCTGTGGAACCCCGTCGAAAAGAAAAGAATTCTAGTAATAGTCTTGATATTACAGATTATGGCTGTTATTTGTTTAGCTTTATTAGCGCCTCTGGTTATCGCCATCTGAACCGAGAATAACGTATGGTAGTAAGCCTGAAAGTAGAAAAGAAAAAAACCGTGCTCCTGAGATAACGGTTTTTTTTCTTATACAGTGCCAGTTATGTGAATTGAACGGGTGACTTACTGATTACTGTTCTTACTTAGCGAATTACTTTTCGGTTAATAACGCCCAGACGCATTACAAAAAGTAACCAGCTAATTAACAGTAATAACCCACCACCTACCACTGTTACCCTAATATTAATGGTATCGAGGAAACCACCTGCCAACATGACTATCAGCGTGGCCAGCGCCTGAATGGAACTGATAGAACCCATGATTTCTCCCTGTTCATTCTCCGGCGCAAGATTTGAGATACTGCTTATTAAACCAGTCAATGCAAAACCCATTGAGGTGACGAAAAGAGTAATGAATACATGCAGATAAATAACATTACTGACCATTGAAATGGCTATGACGGCAAGTGATGACACCACAAGTGAATATTGCACCATATTTTCAGGTTTAGTGACTTTGGCAACGTGCCTTACCACCAGATACTGAAACAATGCATAAGTTGCTCCCATTATAGCGAGAAAAGATCCAATCTGGAACGAACTGAAACTATAAATATCCAGTAGATAAGCGGGTAGGAAAGACTCAAACAGCCACCAGCCAGCAACAAAAATTGTCCATATCGTAAATGCTATTCTTAGCTTAGTGTGACTGTAGGATTTTGCTATTTGCACCAGACCGGAAAACGCATTTATTTTTTCCTGTGTATGCTTTTCCAGAGTATCGGGATATGCAACCAACGTGTAGATAAATAAGAGCGTAAAAATAACAGCCATAATCGCAAAGGGTGTCATATACCCGTTGAACTGGCCCAGAGATAAATTAGTTAGCCAGCCTCCGATTGGCGGCCCTATCACCCAGGCCAGACCCAGAGCAGTCTGTATCATAGAGAGATTTTTAGTTTTATTTCCCGGTTCGCTGATATCCGCCATGCTTGCTTGTGCAATTGCCACGTTACCTGCCATCATCCCGGCGAGCAAACGGCTAAGCAGTAGTAACCCTGCTGATGCTTCAACGACTGCATAGCCACTGGCAGCAAAAGCTATAGCAGTACCCGCTACAGTAATTAACATCATTTTTCTGCGGCCATAAATATCCGACATTTTGCCCAGTATGGAAGCACCAAAAAACTGGCCCAAAGGATAGATTGCAAGGAAAATCCCCAATATAACTACCTTTTTTTGGTGATCCCATCCTTCCGGGAAGAGTGAAGCGGCATCAGAAATCATCATGTGTGGAAATATCGCCACCACCATTCCCAAACCGATAAAATCAAGTAGCGCAACCAGCACCAGATACCAGATCAGAACCGGTTTTTCTTTCATTTTCGTACTCCTCAAATTTACTCATTTAATACAGATGACAGAAGGATTCAGTTGCCATCTGTTTCTCAATCAAACTGAGAGTTGCTTCTTTGTTTGTTGGCTGCGCTCACTCATCCCGACCATGGAGTTATCTATACTCCCGAGGGGGAGCTCCCTTGTCGCCGAAACGCATCTTGAAATCCATTGTGTATCTATCAGTCATTATCTTTTCTTTTATTTCATCATAAGTTAATTACTAACTAAGGCCGATTGTTAATAATATTTAGTGTTGATTGTTATAATTTTAATTTCGTTCAATAACAGCCATTCTCGGAAGGGAAATTAATAATTGGTAGTTTATTAATTAGTCAGGTTATTTTATTTAGATTCACTCTAAGAGTATAATTGGTGGCTTGATTATTAGTATTTTTGTTAATGCGATCTTTAATATCTTATTGTTTTATAAATGTTAATTTAATTTAAATGACTTTATGGAATATCAGGTTTTTCGTATAAAACGTTTTTTATGAGTATTTTTAAAGTCTATTTTTAGATAAATTCATTGCCGGATAAATAAGAATAATTATTGTAATCCTCATAGCAATAATATTTAAATTAATAAAGCGTCAACAAAAAGATGATTAGGTCAACCACATGAATAATCAGATATTATCTATGTTAGAAAATTCAAATTTTAATACTTGCCCCTAAAATGAGGTTTTTCATTTGGTCAGATAGTTTGATGGTTATGCGGGAGTTACGTAGACAAAATTGGGGAATACTCGGATACCAATTAGAGATTATCAGTGGAGTCAGAGCAAAAGGAATCTAACTTGCAAGAATATGTTAGGATGCAGAGTTGTTGAGTTATGAAAGGGGTAAAAAATGGGAGAGGGTAGGGAATTAATTGAAATGGGGTGTCGATATGTGTATCTCGCACCTTCTCACCTGACAGAGCATGCACAACAAATTGATGCTCTTTTTCATGATGAAGTCCCAAATATGTCCCACCCTGCGTTCAGTGTAGTTGGAGGGGCGAAATAAAAAACCCGCTATCTTGTTGAGAGATAACGGGTTCTATTTGGTGCCGGCTACCGGAATCGAACTGGTGACCTACTGATTACAAGTCAGTTGCTCTACCAACTGAGCTAAGCCGGCGAAATTTGGCGGAAGGATAGAGATTCGAACTCTAGGATGGTTTCCCATCGGCGGTTTTCAAGACCGCTGCCTTCGACCGCTCGGCCATCCTTCCATGGCGCGAGATTATGCCTATATCTCTGGGATGTGTCTAGCCCCCGAAAGGAAAAAATTGTTATTTTTTTACTGTTTGCTCAATCTTCGAACGCTGGTGGCCTTTTTATCCGCTAACCTGCTAGTATTAACACAACTCAATGACTTATTTTATTGCGAATTGAATTAAAGTTAACCATAGATATCTTCACATGAAAGGTAGCCATTCAAAGAATGTATAAACAAGCACCTATTAAACCATCTGCTATCCCCCGTTTTTATGCACTGTTTATTATTCTGCTTTTTACGTCTCTATTTTTATTTGGGTATAACTATTTTGATAGTTGGTTGATGGAGAAAAAATATGCCGTCAGCAGTGTGACAGCTAAAATGCGATTGCAGATTAAAGATTATCGCTACCACGCAGGGCGTATCTTCGAACAGTCTAATTCTAAGTCACTATCTTCTTTGGGGGTTGTACCTACATTGGAAGTAGGTCCTAATATTTATTGGCTGGAAAACAATAGCAAAAATATCGATGCGATTATTTTTGGTAGTTACAATGATTCAAGTGTACAACTGGCTCAGAAACTATCCCATTATCTCGAAATTCTCTGGGGCTCGCGCAACGAATATGAGTCTATGTATTACCTCAATGGTAAGGATAACAATTTACTACTGGTGACAACGCATCCTATTTTAAAACCAGAAATCAGATTTAAGGAAAGTTATCTGACCCTGACCTCTGATTTTAAGCGTTCTGAAATGCTGGCTCAGTCAATAGCGCTGGATGAAAGAGAAAGTATCTCATCTATTCATTCATTGCGCGGAGAGAATATTTATTTTTATACATATAAAGCTGCATTCAACTCACCTGGGCAATTAACCACCGTTATTGCCTTTGATCTACCAATTAATAACCTCTTACCGGTTGATATGCCAGCGGCAAATTTTCGGCTGAACTCAAACAATGAATATGATCTTGACAAGACAAGTAAAGTTGATGTTTCTTTAAACGGTTTCTGGCTGGAGTTTTCTCAGCCACTAAATATTGTGCCGTATAAATTGATATATCAGGTTCCACTGAAAGCACTTGTTGTAGATTTATTGCTCAGGAATATTTGGCTGTTACTTTCTATATTGCTTTTCTTACTACTCTCATTCAGCGGTTTATTTTATATCCGTCGGCGATATATCACGCCTAATGCATCAATGGATCAGGAGCTGAAAATCAAAAATTCTTTGGAAAATGATATTGTTTCCAATATACCCATTGGGCTGCTGATTTATGATTTTTCATCGAACCAACTGATTAGCAGTAATAAAATTGCCGAAAAACTGTTGCCTTATCTTGATTTGGATAAGGTTAAGATAATGGCAGAACAGCATCATGGTGTTATTCAGACCTCGATTGAGGATGCGGTTTATGAAGTAAAAATGTATAGCAGTAATCTATTGCCTGAAACATACCTTTTCTTATTTCAGGGTCGTGATCAGGAGGTAATGATCAATAAGCGGTTACAGCTTGCTCAACGAGAATATGAGAAAAGTGTGTATGCCAGACGTTCCATGTTGCTAAATATTAATAATGAAATAAAAAAGCCTATTCAGGAGCTGAACGATCTTGTTATTCAGTTGAAAGAAAAGTCACAAGATGAAGACATCCAATATTCACTGGATAGGTTGCTGTTAAAATCAGAATATATTACCGATTGGGTTGAAAATATTTCATTACTCAATGGGTTAGAGTCAGATGACTGGAAGCCTACTAATGAGATATTCTCTTTATCTTCGCAATTGGAAAATATATTAAAAATATTTCTTCCAACACTCAATGCTAAGAGTCTGAAAGCTTATTATCATTTTAACATTCCTCATGAGTCCATATTCAATGGTGATGGGCAAGCAATAAGTAAAATAGTTTCATTATTATTAAATTATGCTATTACAACAACCAGTTATGGGAAAATATCACTTAACGTCAGTACTTCCGGTAAATATAATAGCCACGTACAGATTGAGTTAATTGATAGTGGTTCCGGTCTTAGCGAGAAAGATCTGAATAGTTTAAATTACCCTTTCTTACATAAGTTAGCAGAAGATAAATATTATACAAATTCTGGTTTAGCCTTTTATTTGTGCAATCAGTTATGTAAAAAGATGGGAGGAAACCTTCAAATTAACAGTAAACTGGGGCTGGGAACGCATTATGTTGTTAGTTTACCGTTGTCTCAACACGATGAAGATATAGAGATCCCACAACTGTTGGAAGGGGTTATCGTCCTAGTAGATATCAGTAATCCTGAAATTAAAAAAATAATCCATAATCACCTTGATAATTATGGAGCAACATATTTTGAAAAAAGCACAGAAAGTGTTACGGAAGAATACGATATTATTCTTACTGATAAACAGAACAAAACAAAAAAGCCAACTATATTATTAGTAGGTAATTTAGTAGGGTTTAAGCAAATGCAAGCTGGTTTGGTTCAGTGTAATTACAATTTTGTTGGTGATGTTATCAATGCGATATCGCTGCTGATTGAAGAAGATTTCAGCTTAATTGAGTCTGACGAGAGCACCTCTGATCTGAAATCAGAATCAGATTTTGTTCAAAATGTAGATAGTAATATTTGTAATACCCTTAAAAGTTATCATACGCAGTTGGTAGACAGTAATTATAAGAAATTATTTATAGATACGGTACCGATGGATGTTACTAAGCTGTATACTGATATGGAACGCTATGACTTAATATCACTTTCGCAAACGGCACACCGCCTTAAAGGTGCGTTTGCTATGTTAGACTTTAAATTGCTAAAAACATTATGTGAGGCGTTGGAACAACACATAGCAGACAATAATGAAATAGAAATCAAAAGTAGCATCAGCCGTATTGATTCCTTTGTCACAAAGCTGTTGCAGCCAAGGTAACCAATAATATGAATAACCTTAATGTCATTATTGCAGATGACCATCCTATTGTTTTATTTGGCATCCGCAAGTCACTTGAACAAATTGAGTGGATTAATATTGTCGGTGAGTTTGAAAATTCAACTACACTGATTAATAGTTTGCCACATATAGAAGCAGATGTTCTCATAACGGATTTGTCAATGCCCGGTGACAAATATGGTGATGGCATCACCCTGATAAAATATATTAAACGCCATTATCCGACATTGGCTATTGTCGTTCTAACGATGAACAATAATCCGGCTATTTTAAGTGCAGTACTTGAACTTGATATTGAGGGGATTGTTTTAAAGCAGGGAGCGCCAACCGATTTGCCTAAAGCACTTTCTGCGCTACAAAAAGGTAAACAATTTACACCTGAAAGTGTTTCTAAATTGTTGGAAAAAGTGAATGCTAATGGTTACGGAGATAAGCGTTTATCTCCAAAAGAGAGTGAAGTGCTGCGTTTATTTGCTGAGGGTCTACTCGTTACAGATATTGCAAAGAAGCTTAATCGTAGTATAAAAACCATTAGTAGTCAGAAAAAATCTGCAATGATAAAACTGGGAGTGGATAACGATATTGCGTTACTTAATTACTTATCTTCAGTCACTATTGACAATGATATGGTTAAATAGCCTATTTGTTATTTCTTTCAGTATAGGATCGGTGATTTATGTTGCCGATCTTATATGTGCCACTAATGTTTCCTTCAATTTTGTCAGTGATACTGGTTTTAGTAAACAATAATCCATACCGACATCAGCACAACGTTGCCTTTCCTCTGCCATTGCATTTGCTGTAATCCCAATGATGGGTTTAGTATATCCTTTATTTCTTAAATATTTTGTGAATTCATAACCATCCATATTGGGCATGTTAACATCGGTCAGAATAATATCAGTCTCGTTATTTTTCAGGTATTCAATAGCATCAAGCCCGTCATGAGCCATTGCTGTTTTGAGGCCTAATGAGCTTAATTGTTCAACAAGTAAATGCCGATTGATAGGATGGTCATCAACAACTAAAATTCTAATTGTATTTAATCTGTCATCTACTTTGACTGGAGTTGTTATTGTTGAAGTAGAAGGCATAGCCATATAATTATTGTCTGATAGCAGATTATCAATAAAACTAGCAAAATCGCTAATCTGGTAAGTGTTATGCAACCAGTAATTATTATGGGTGTTTTTGGGTGTCCCGATATGCCGCTCTGATATTTCAATGTGATAATGGGCAGAATTATTGGGTTCAATAGGAAGATCACTGACTAAAAACTCAGAGTCAGTGGCTTTATTTTCATCATATAAAGCAATTTGAAAATGTGCCTTTGTAAGCAAGTTGTACAGATATTTTTCTAAACAATCATTGTGAATAGCTAAGACTATTTTTTGTTGAGCATGTTTTGGAGAATAGGTGTTAGCTTGGTATTTTACCTTATCATATCTTGCACCATATAACGGAAGCCGGATAGAGAAAATACTGCCAACATATTGTTGGGATACAAACTCAATATCACCATCCATCAGATTGATTAATTTTTCACAAATAGCTAAACCCAATCCGGTACCTTGTGATGCATTCTCTTTATTGGTATTGGTTTGAAAAAATGGTTCAAATAACTGAGCCTGTAATTTATTTTCTATCCCTAGCCCTGTATCTTTGATGCAGATATACATATAGCCGTGTCTTATCGAGATGGATATAACAATGCAGCCCGTTTCTGTAAATTTAATCGCATTATTTAACAAGTTGGAAATAATTTGCTGAAGCCTCACCGGGTCGTTATTAATGTAGTCAGGTACATCCGGTTCAATATAGCAATAGAATCCCAGATTTTTTTTCGCAATAAGGGGTAGATAATTTGAAATTACATGAGATACAACTTCTTTGCAGCTGAATTCTTTGGCATCAATTTTCAACTGATTAGATTCTATTTTGGAGAAATCAAGAATATCACTAATAATCTTTAACAGCAGTGATGATGAATTATTCATTGTCGATAATAACCGAGCAGCTTCCCGTGACAATGGATAGGACTGTAGTAATTCAAGGTTTCCGATAATGCCATATAATGGCGTCCTTAATTCATGACTCACTGTTGCTAAGAACATTGATTTTGCCTGGTTAGCCTGTTCTGCGGCTGAGGCCATTTCCTGTAATGATTTCTCCATTTTTGCCCGGGTGCTGATATCAATCAGAACACAGATTGCGACTTCTTCATTGCGATAGCGTGAATGCACAAAACTAATTTGTAGATGATTATTATTGCTGGTGACAACATCGATATAGCTGCTGCTTTTGTCACAAATGATATCGATAATGCGTTTTTGATCTTCAAACGTCAGCATTCTAGTATAGTTATGTGCAAGTTCATTACTTAATATATTAGCACCATCACTAATCCGTAAAATACTGATGCCGACAGGAGCTGAGGCGACGATTTTATGGTTAAACTGCTCATTTTCTTCAAGGCGAAGAGCATTATTTTCAGCAGGAGAGAACATTTTTCTCTCAAATAACCAGACAAAAAAGATAATCAGAATTGCAGAGGTGATATTAAGAATAATACTGTTAATAATTTTATGTTTGAATGCATTAAAAATATTCACTAAGGGTTCTGAATATACCACACTGAATGATGAGGGTGCTAAACGCCGTTTTAATAATAAATGAGAAAAGTTTTCACTATAGCCAAAATAAGGTACCTGCGTATTGTAGCCAATCGTGTCGGATTTATTACTATTCCTTGCAGGATAATATAATTCAGGCTTATTATAATTATTCAGTAATGTAAGGGTAATATTCCTGTCATGATCGGGAATAAAAGTATCCAGCCTGATAGATTGTTCGACGCCTATCATTGCAATCATTTGTCCATTGCTATAAATAGGAGAAAGTATATAAAAGCTACCACTGTCGGAACTTGTATTGGGAGCTGCCCAATAGATATTTTGATTTTTTCCTTTCTCTTGGTCAAATATCAGGCGTCGGTAATTTTCATAAACCATTTTTTTTAGTATGTCAGGATCGGTTATTGTCCCGCGAATTGGAGAATTCATCATGCACATACTTTGAATATCGACTAAAAAAACCTGATTAATGCCCTGTGGCATAACAATATTATCTTTCCAGAAGAAGAACAGCTCATTTAATGATTTTAAGTAGTGATCTTGTTCATTACTCAGAAAGTCACAATTAGAATGTATACTCAGCGGTGTATACAAAAAATGGGAGTTATTATGTGGCAGGTTAATAGTCAGTTTTTTTTCATTCTTCTGGGATAAATATTTTTCCGTCATATATTGGAGATCATGCAGAGTAGCAGTCGTATTCCGAATATAGGAGAACATTATATCGTAGACAGTATTATAGTCCTGACGAATATCTGATTTGCCCTTATTAAAAATATTAGTCAGATAGAAAGTGGTTAATAAGGCGCCTAATGCCCATAACATAAAACCAAGTACCCGAAAAAGGTAGCGGGATATCTTTAGTGATGTATGAAATGAAGATAGATATCTCAAGAGGTCGCCTGATAAAAATGTGGTCAATAATAACTGTTAACAGCATATACTAGTGTAGCAGGGAATACAAAGTAGCATTTGGTACTAAAAAAAATCACATAAAAAAGCAGGTATTTTTTATACCTGCTTTTTTTAATGTATCAGTGGTTCAGAAAAAGAGGATGTTATTCCTGATTTTCTGCTCCATTACCTTCTTCATCAGAAGGCGTGACTATATTACCGTCTTCGTCTTCATCATCATCAGGTTCAGCTACACGCTGCAAGCCAACCACTTTTTCATCTTCTGCCGTGCGAATCAAGGTAACCCCTTGAGTATTACGACCGACGGTGCTGACTTCAGATACTCTGGTGCGCACCAATGTTCCTGCATCAGTAATCATCATGATTTGATCGGTTGGTTCAACCTGAATTGCCCCAATCACATTACCGTTACGTTCACTAACCTTGATCGAGATAACGCCCTGAGTTGCACGGGATTTGGTTGGGTATTCTTTCTCTGCGGTTCGTTTTCCATAACCGTTTTCTGTCACCGTCAGGATCTGTCCTTCTCCGCGAGGAATAATCAGAGAAACGACTTTATCTCCTTCAGCCAGTTTAATACCCCGGACTCCGGTTGCTGTACGTCCCATTGCACGGACGCCTTTCACGCGAACCGTACCATCTTCCAGCGTTTCTTCCTCTTCTTCAAGGAAGCGAACTACTTTACCCTGTGCAGAGAACAGCATGACTTCATTACTGCCATCAGTGAGGTCAACACCGATCAGTTCATCGCCTTCATTCAGATTAACGGCGATAATACCGGCGCTACGCGGACGGCTGAATTCGCTGAGCTTAGTCTTCTTAACAACGCCGCTTGCAGTTGCCATGAAGATATTCAGACCTTCTTCATATTCACGTACCGGCAGAATAGCGGTAATGCGTTCGTCCTGACCTAATGGCAACAGGTTGACGATTGGCCGGCCACGGGCACCGCGACTTGCTTCTGGCAGTTGATAGACTTTGAGCCAGTACATTTTGCCTTTGTTAGAGAAGCAAAGAATTGTATCGTGAGTATTGGCTACCAGCAGACGTTCAATGAAATCTTCTTCTTTGATGCGTGCTGCGGATTTACCCTTACCACCACGGCGCTGGGCTTCATAATCAGACAGAGGCTGGTATTTCACATATCCCTGATGGGAAAGTGTGACGACAACATCTTCCTGATTGATCAGGTCTTCAATGTTGATATCTGCTGAGTTTTCAGTCAGTTCAGTACGACGTTTATCGTTATACTGCTCTTTGATGGCAAGTAACTCTTCCCGGATTACTTCCAGCAGACGCTCAGGGCTTTCCAGAATAAACATCAGTTCAGCGATAACTATCAGCAGCTCGCGGTATTCATCAAGCAGCTTTTCGTGCTCCAGACCGGTTAGTTTCTGCAAACGCAGATCCAAAATAGCCTGAGCCTGTTGTTCGGTCAGATAGTACTTGCCGTCACGAATACCAAATTCTGGTTCCAGCCACTCAGGGCGCGCTGCATCGTCACCGGCCTGAGCCAGCATGGCTGCAACATTACCTAATTCCCATGCCTGAGAAATGAGGTTTGCTTTCGCTTCAGCAGGAGTAGGAGCACGGCGGATCAATTCGATAACCGGATCGATATTTGCCAGCGCAATAGCCAGTGCTTCAAGGATATGAGCACGATCACGGGCTTTGCGTAGTTCAAAAATTGTTCTTCGGGTGACAACTTCCCGACGGTGGCTGACAAATGCAGAAAGAATTTCTTTCAGATTAAGCAGCTTAGGTTGACCCTGATGCAGAGCAACCATGTTGATACCGAATGAAACCTGCAACTGGGTAAGAGAGTACAGATTATTCAGAACAACTTCACCGACCGCATCACGTTTTACTTCGATAACGATGCGCATACCATCTTTATCGGATTCGTCACGTAACGCACTAATCCCTTCGATCCGCTTATCTTTAACCAGTTCAGCGATTTTCTCAATCAGGCGCGCTTTGTTTACCTGATAAGGGATTTCATTGACGATAATGGTTTCGCGGCCATTTTTCTCGTCAGTTTCAACTTCTGCGCGGGCACGGATATAAACTTTACCGCGACCGGTACGGTAGGCTTCCTGAATGCCACGACGACCATTAATAATGGCTGCTGTCGGGAAATCAGGCCCCGGGATATATTCCATCAGGCCTTCAATACTGATATTTTCATCATCAATATATGCCAGACAGCCATCGATCACCTCAGACAGGTTATGAGGCGGAATGTTAGTTGCCATGCCGACCGCAATCCCTGATGAACCATTCACCAGTAGATTGGGGATACGGGTTGGCATTACATCGGGAATTTGCTCAGTGCCATCATAGTTAGGCACAAAATCGACGGTCTCTTTTTCCAGGTCTGCCAGCAATTCATGGGCTATTTTTGACATGCGTACTTCGGTATAACGCATCGCAGCCGCAGAGTCGCCGTCAACTGACCCAAAGTTCCCCTGACCGTCAACCAGCATATAACGCATGGAGAATGGCTGTGCCAGACGAACGATCGTGTCGTAAACAGCGGTGTCGCCGTGTGGATGGTATTTACCGATCACATCCCCAACAACGCGGGCAGATTTTTTATAGGGTTTATTCCAATCATTTCCCAGTACATTCATCGCAAAAAGTACACGGCGATGTACGGGCTTCAGTCCGTCTCGAACATCTGGCAGTGCGCGTCCAACAATAACGGACATCGCATAATCCAGATATGAGCTTTTCAGCTCTTCTTCGATATTGACCGGGGTGATTTCTCTGGCAATGTCGCTCATGGAGCCACTGTCCCTCATACTCCGAATTCAAAGGCTTAGAATTATACCACAAATTGACAGTTTTATAAAAATCAGATGCGGGTATTTCAAGATTAAGGTGTGTATAATAGTTTCTTATCACACATCCCCATAATACTGTTACATTTTCTGTGAATCAGTTTTCTGTGAACCAGTTTTCTGTGAAGCAGTTCCTAGGAGCGATATTGCTGATGAACGCTAAAACCCCCGATTCACACACTCAATCACATGCCAACGTGGATCAACAGGAAATCGAAAAATTTGAAGCAGTTGCTTCCCGATGGTGGGACCTTGATGGCGAATTTAAGCCATTACACCGTATTAATCCATTACGCTTGAACTATATCCTGCAACGAGCCGAAGGGCTTTTTGGTAAAAAAGTACTGGATGTCGGATGTGGTGGAGGAATACTGTCAGAGAGTATGGCTCGTGAAGGGGCTGATGTGACCGGTCTGGACATGGGTTTTGAACCATTGCAGGTTGCCCGGTTGCATGCATTGGAATCCGGTATGTCGGTGACTTATGTGCAGGAAACTGTGGAAAGTCATGCTGAACAGCATCCGCACACCTATGATGTCGTTACTTGCATGGAAATGCTGGAGCACGTCCCCGATCCGGGGTCGGCTATTCGCGCTTGTGCCAAACTGGTTAAACCTGGTGGCCATGTGTTTTTTTCCACCATTAACCGTAATCGAAAAGCGTGGCTAATCGCTGTTATCGGCGCTGAATATATTTTGAACATGGTGCCAAAAGGAACACATGATGCGAAGAAATTTATCCGCCCTTCGGAGCTAATTGGCTGGCTGGATAAAACCTCCCTGAAAGATCAACATATTATTGGTCTTCATTACAATCCGTTAACAGATAAATTTCGTCTTGGACACAATGTGGATGTGAATTACATGCTTCATACCCAATCCGCTTAACAAGAACAATTAAAGGATTAATAAAACAACAAATAGATACTTTTTTTAAGTTTTTATTTTTGAGTTTCTGCCGATAGGTTTGCGAAAGTAACATCAAGTAACTACGCAGGTTATCGGCTTTTTGACAAAATTAATCCTCAAGTTATCCACAAAACTTCCCGATCTTGTACACTTGATAAAATGCGAAATTAACATTATCTTGTTATTACAGTTTTATTTACCCCCTATATATTGTGTTTCTGGACGTTTCACTGCTACTAGTTCCCAACTGGCTTTCAGTCTTCTTGGGGGCATCGTGCTGTCAACGGACAGGAAAAACAATTCAAGGCGAGATACGAAAAAGAAGGTGTATTTCCTCATGAACCAGAGTCTGCTAGTAACCAAGCGTGATGGGCATAAAGAACAAATTGATCTTGATAAAATTCACCGGGTTGTTGCCTGGGCTGCCGAAGGGCTGAAAAATGTCTCAGTATCACAAGTAGAGTTGCGTTCCCAGATTCAATTTTATGACGGTATTAAAACATCCGATATCCATGAAACCATGATTAAGGCTGCTGCTGACCTGATTTCAGGTGATGCTCCGGATTACCAGTATCTGGCAGCGCGTTTAGCCATTTTTAACCTACGCAAAAAGGCTTATGGTCAATTTGAGCCGCCAGCGTTATATGACCACGTTGTACGTATGGTCGATTTAGGTAAGTATGACAAACATTTGCTGGAAGACTACTCCAAAGAAGAATTCGAGCAAATGGACAGTTTTATTAGCCATCTGCGTGATATGGATTTTTCCTACGCAGCTGTTAAACAGCTCGAAGGCAAATATCTGGTACAGAACCGTGTTACCGGTGAAATTTATGAAAGTGCCCAGTTCTTGTATGTACTGGTAGCTGCATGCTTGTTTTCCACCTATCCGAAGGAAACACGTCTGGATTATATCCGCCGTTTTTACGATGCGGTTTCTACTTTTAAAATTTCATTGCCAACGCCGATTATGGCGGGAGTTCGTACTCCAACCCGTCAGTTCAGCTCCTGTGTTCTGATTGAATGTGGTGACAGCCTTGATTCTATCAATGCAACATCCAGTGCGATTGTGAAATATGTATCCCAGCGTGCAGGTATTGGGGTGAATGCAGGCCGTATCCGTGCATTGGGCAGCCCGATCCGCGGTGGTGAGGCTTTCCATACTGGCTGTATTCCATTCTACAAGCACTTCCAGACAGCAGTGAAATCCTGTTCTCAGGGGGGTGTTCGTGGTGGTGCGGCAACATTGTTCTACCCAATGTGGCATCTGGAAGTAGAAAGCCTGTTGGTGCTGAAAAACAACCGTGGTGTTGAAGGAAACCGTGTTCGTCATATGGACTATGGTGTGCAGATCAACAAGCTGATGTATGAGCGCTTGATCAAAGGGCAAGACATTACTCTGTTCAGCCCGTCCGATGTACCGGGGTTATATGATGCTTTCTTTGCTGATCAGGATGAATTCGAACGCCTGTATACGCAATATGAAAATGACAGCAATATCCGTAAAGAGCGTATCAAGGCAGTAGAGCTGTTCTCTTTGATGATGCAGGAACGTGCTTCAACCGGCCGTATTTATATTCAGAACGTTGACCACTGTAATACACACAGTCCGTTTGATCCGGCTATTGCGCCTGTTCGTCAGTCGAATCTGTGTCTGGAAATTGCTCTGCCGACCAAACCGTTGGATAACATTAACGATGAAAATGGTGAGATCGCATTATGTACGTTGTCTGCGTTCAACCTTGGAGCCATTGAGAATCTGAGCGAGCTGGAAGAGCTGGCAGATTTGGCTGTTCGCGCACTGGATTCCTTGCTGGACTATCAGGATTATCCGATTGTTGCGGCTAAACAGGGTTCAATGGGGCGTCGTACACTGGGTATTGGTGTCATTAACTTTGCTTATTATCTGGCGAAAAACGGTGTTCGTTATTCTGATGGCAGTGCGAATGGTTTGACGCATAAAACATTTGAAGCTATTCAGTATTATTTGCTGAAAGCTTCCAATAAGCTGGCTAAAGAGCAGGGAGCATGTCCGTGGTTCGGTGAAACAACGTATTCACGGGGCATTCTGCCGATTGATACCTATAAAAAATCGCTGGATACATTGACCAATGAACCATTGCATATGGATTGGGAAGCTCTGCGTAGCGATATCCTGCAATATGGTCTGCGTAACTCAACTTTATCAGCGCTGATGCCATCGGAAACTTCTTCACAGATTTCCAATGCAACGAATGGTATTGAACCACCAAGAGGTTACGTCAGCATTAAGGCATCAAAAGATGGCATTCTGCGCCAGGTTGTACCGGAATATGATCGTCTGAAAAGGTCTTATGAATTGCTGTGGCAAATGCCAAGCATTGACGGTTATCTGCAATTGGTAGGGATCATGCAGAAATTTATCGATCAGTCTATTTCTGCCAACACTAACTATGACCCAGCGCGTTTCCCTAACGGCAAAGTTCCGATGAACCAATTGCTGAAAGATTTACTGCTCGCTTACAAATATGGCGTGAAGACTCTGTATTACCACAACACCCGAGATGGTGCGGAAGATGCTCAGGATGATTTGGAAGAAGTTGTCGAATCTGCTGATTCCGATTGTGAAGGCGGCGCGTGTAAGATTTAATCTGAGGAAACTATGTCCTATACTACTTTTTCGCAAGTAAAGAATGATCAGTTACAGGAGCCGATGTTTTTCGGCCAACCTGTGAATGTAGCACGTTATGATCAACAGAAGTACCCTATTTTTGAAAAGCTGATTGAAAAACAGCTCTCGTTTTTCTGGCGTCCTGAGGAAGTTGATGTTTCCCGTGATCGCATCGATTACAACGCGCTGCCGGATCATGAAAAACATATTTTTATTAGTAACCTGAAATATCAGACGTTGCTGGATTCTATTCAGGGCCGTAGCCCGAACGTAGCGTTCCTGCCGCTGATTTCAATCCCAGAATTAGAAACGTGGGTTGAAACATGGTCGTTTTCAGAAACAATTCATTCGCGTTCTTACACACATATTATCCGTAATATCGTGAATGATCCTGCTGTTATATTTGACGATATTGTTACAAATGAGCAGATCCTGAAACGAGCGCAAGATATTTCGAAGTATTACGACGATCTGATTGAAATGACCAATTACTATCACCAGTTGGGTGAGGGTACATACAATGTTGCGGGTCAGGAAATCACAGTGAGTTTGCGCGCACTGAAAAAACAGCTTTATTTATGCTTGATGAGTGTTAATGCGCTGGAAGCGATTCGTTTCTATGTCAGCTTTGCTTGTTCATTTGCGTTTGCTGAACGTGAATTGATGGAAGGCAATGCAAAAATCATCAAATTGATCGCTCGTGATGAAGCCCTGCATTTAACAGGCACTCAACACATGCTGAACCTGCTGCGCTCTGGTCAGGATGATCCTGAAATGGCAGAAATTGCACAAGAGTGTGAACAGCAGTGTTATGACCTGTTTGTACAGGCAGCTGAACAGGAAAAAGAATGGGCAGAGTATCTGTTTAAAGATGGCTCGATGATTGGTCTGAATAAAGACATTCTGAGTCAGTATGTTGAATATATTACTAATATTCGCATGCAGGCTGTAGGCTTGAAGCTACCATTTGAAATTCGCTCAAACCCGATTCCTTGGATCAATTCGTGGTTGGTTTCTGACAATGTTCAGGTGGCTCCACAGGAAGTCGAAGTCAGCTCTTATTTGGTTGGTCAGATTGATTCGGAAGTCAATACTGAGGATCTCAGCGGTTTCGAACTCTGATATGGCTGATTACAAAGTTACCCTGCCTTTGAGGCAGGGATTATCTGTCTATTACTCTTCCCGTCTTCACAGTAATCTGTTGGAAGCTTTAGAACAAGGCAAAGTACAGATTGAATATCAATGTCGTGAAGGATATTGTGGTTCTTGTCGTGTTCGATTGCTAAAAGGGAAGGTAGGGTATCCTTGTAAGCCATTAGCATTTGTTAATGAGGGCGAGATTTTACCTTGTAGCTGTTATCCCCTTTCTGATATTGAAATTGAGCCTTGATTGATATTGACGGCAATTTTCTTTCCGGTAGATAGTAAATAAGGCAAAGAAATTGTAAATTTTTACTGCTGTCCAATATTAAAATCATTATTAATAGTAAGTATATTAGAGATATGAATCGATATGCTTACTTTTTTCTCGTTGTTTCCTTTTCTTCTGCATTGCTTATTGTTATTAATTCCCTTATCTTTATAAATACTATTCAATCCTTACTGAATATTGACAGTGCCAGAAAGATAATTTTAGTTAATTCAGTGATTATAGATATTTTATGTGATTTTAATTGATTAGGATTTAATTCTCTGCTGTTTTTGGCGGAGTGTTTTATTTAAAAAAACTTAACCGATAAGATAAGTAAAAGGTAAGGAGCATATCTATGTATAAAATTGATTATAACTCATACCGTTCAATCAAAAGTTTTAATCGACGTCCCCGTTTTTTAGTGATGCATTACACTGCATTAAATTTCGAAAAATCTATTGAGGCATTAACGGGTGAAGGAGTCAGTGCGCATTATTTAGTGCCTAACCCTGATGACCCAACATATAAAGCAGCTGGATTTGACAGTATTCGTATATTTAATCTGGTTGATGAGCCAGAAAGAGCCTGGCACGCGGGAATGAGTAGTTGGTCAGGGCGAAATAACCTGAATGATACATCTATTGGCATAGAAATTATTAATGAGGCCAGCGATAATTGTGGTGTTATAACTTTTCCACCCTATCATCCAGATCAGATTAATGCGATCAAGGAGTTAGTCGTTAATATACTACAGCGATATCCGGATATTACCCCGACTCATGTTATCGGGCATTCTGATATTGCTGTGGGTAGGAAAAGTGATCCAGGCCCTGCGTTTCCCTGGAAAGAGTTATATGAGGCAGGAGTAGGAGCGTGGTATGACGAAGAGGTAAAACAAAAATATATTAAAGAGTTTAGCAAATCTTTTCCTGATAGAGCCGACATTTTGGAAAAATTTGACCAGTATGGATATGCTGTTCCTGATTTGAATGATAATGACGGTTTTAAAAGTTTAATTAAAGCATTTCAAATGCACTTTCGCCAGTCAAATTATGATGGAATTTCTGATATAGAAACTATCGCAATTATATATGCTTTAGTTGAAAAGTATTTTCACAAAGCTTAGAAAATAATAGAACAATTATTCGTGATATGATCTTATGAAATTTTCATTAATGTCTTATCTTAGTGTTTGTTTGTATTAAATACAGTTTTGGCAAACTATAAGAACGAATTACACTCTTTATCTTTTAAGCTGTCTCTTTTGGACTACACCTCCTCAATCGGTCATCTTATTTATAAAATATGGTGACCAGAGATGTATCAAAATCTCACCAAAAATTAGCCATTGGCTTAGCTGATTTTTCCTTTACTGCCAGGGTACAATTCTAATCTTCACTGAATATAATTCCATTTATATCTTTTTTATATAGATTAACTTATTGATAATAATAGCAAATAATTAAAATTGTGACTTTTTAAAACTCTATGCCATTATTAATATAAATTATAGGTAATATCTATTTTAGGTGAAATTTATTGTTTTAATCGCATATATTGTTATGCTTTTTTGTTTCATCCTTGCTCTTTGGTAAATGCTAATCTAATCTTA
This sequence comes from Xenorhabdus sp. PB30.3, assembly GCF_963895965.1. Lineage (NCBI taxonomy): Bacteria > Pseudomonadati > Pseudomonadota > Gammaproteobacteria > Enterobacterales > Morganellaceae > Xenorhabdus > Xenorhabdus sp. PB30.3. The sequence continues at coordinate 39,648 of NZ_CAWQMW010000126.1, forward strand.
ATGTTTTCTTTATGGATTTTTTTAATCCATGGATTATATAAAGTGTTTTATGCTGAAAATATCTTAAACTGTATTGTGGTAGCAATAGAATAAATTTTCTGGAGCATAGACAAATGACTATGCGTTTATGGTTTTACGTTTATAACGATAGGCATCAGAGGTAGGGTGCGGCCAGAAAACGAGGCAACTTATAAGACGACGAGTATATACCATTACGAAGATTGTCAGGAGCCTATGATGGGAGTACGGTTAGTTGTGATTGTTATGACGGTAGGAGTAGTTACAGCTATATATAATACCGCTGAAGCAAAATCACCTTATGATGGAGAATATTTGTGCAAAATAAATAAGGAATTGAATGATGCTACTCTCAGAAGTGGCGGGATGTATTTTTTTTCTGCAAATCAGGATACAGCTACAGTTTCTTATAAAAATGCGAGTTTTATTATTCATGAAATAAAACCTCAAGAATTTGTCAGCCCTAAATTAACCCTTATCACTAAATTTGGCATCTTAAATAAAAAAGATCTCTTAGAGATAGGTGAAAACACTTTAATATATGGTGGGAAAGATTATGGATTGGGGTATTTTAAACCGGGTAAAAATGAGTTTTTTATTTCTAAAATAAATATTCCTAGCCTAAAAGGGGCTTATATTCTCTCTTTAGAGTACTGTGTCAAAAAAATGAGTAATACTGAATGAAATTTAACCCAAAGAAATCAGGTTATTGAGTTAAATTAGCCTATGTTGTTAATGGATTTTTATTATGAAACATTACGAACTACTGAATAATTCTTCATGCTACCGCTCCTCATAACCATTCATCTGAATCATGCCTTTCCATCTAATGTGATAGACCACATTGTGATTAGTACATTTTAGAGAATCAGTCAGACTATTTTGAGAATTGAATGATAAAAAGCCAGTTTTTTATTTTAACTGGCTTATTTTTTCAGCATTGGCATAGTTTTTTACATGAAACGTTTTGTTGACAGACGAATAACAACACAATGTACATTGGAGAAGAAAGATTTTACAGATTTCATGATGGTTTCCTTTCAGAGTTTATAAATTGTGATTTACTTCACGAAAATCTAAATTCTGAGTGGCATTTTATGCACAAACAGAAAAGAGTCAAGGTATTTATTAAATTATTTTTTTAAAATTTAAAATATTTTTGTAACTTCATGTAACCAATTGAAATTAAAGTTTTAATTGGTTGGTTGTGTAACTATAACCTGTTGATTTATCACCATTTGTACTGTGACATATGCGTATAACTTTTTAATCTGTCTATACTTTATCCAAAAGAATAAGTTTTAACCTGATAGTGAGTTCAACTATTGGAGAGCGCTTATGGAAATCAGTGAAAATGGTATCAATGCAATAAAAAGCTATGAGGGGTTGAGGCTAAAAGCTTATCCAGACCCTGCGACAGGCGCAGAGCCTTGGACAATAGGTTATGGACATACAAAAGGAGTTGTTCCCGGTCAGGTGATTACCAGCCAACAAGCAGAAGCATTTTTACGTGAAGATTTAACCCCTATTTATGCCGTTTTACAACGATTCGTTAAGGTAGCTTTAACACAGGAACAATTCGATGCGTTATGTTCGTTCATTTTTAATGTGGGCATTGGTAATTTTCTTCGTTCAACGTTACTGAAGAAATTGAATGGGGGTAATTATCAAGGTGCTGCGCAGGAATTTCTTAAATGGGATCAGGCCAGTGGGCACGAATTACCCGCGTTACTGGCCCGTCGAAAATCCGAACAAAAAATGTTTTTATCATGTGCTGGCTCTTTCACCAGCACATAATTAATATCCCAGATAACTATTTTATATCAGCATCAATGACCTGATAGAAAGCATTGGATGTATCAGCGATTGTCCAGACACCAAGGATCACGTGGTAGCCTGAGCGATCAGGAACCTCACAGCTAATATTCACTTCCTGCTCTGGCCGTTTTCCATGATCTTCCTGTGAACAGAAAGGCGTAAGATCGAATTGTGCGCGAGCAAGAGGTTTATTCGGATCCCAGTCAGGTTTAGTTATAAAAAACTGCCATGATGTCGTACTGTGTCGGGCAGTTAAATGCCATTTAAATGTATTTTGTCCTTTATTAACCGGAACGTGATGCCAACGATCTTCGCTTTGTTCATTGAGCTGTTTGAATTGTCCAACACCCGCACTGGCTATCTGGCCATCAGGTGGCCCTGCTTCAGGAAATCCTTTGGGGCCTTCAACAGATTGGGGTTCATACATGACAGGCCCACAATTTTTATTGATTCCTTTTTTACACAGAAGTGCTCTGCTTGGAGGGTTTTCTATATAGCCATGGCGATTCTGAGACTCAGCATTAGCAAATAGAGGAGTAGAGAATAAAGCTGTAAGTCCTACTAACAATAATGGCTTTTTAATATTCATGATAAAAGTCCTATTTTCCGTTCTTGACTGTAAAAATAGTAAATTTATTAATGTGTTATATTAAATCACTATTATAAAATATATGTGATTTATACAGTAATAC
>NZ_CAWQMW010000127.1:0-41931 GCF_963895965.1 Xenorhabdus sp. PB30.3
ATATATAACGTAATTATCTATAAAACATTCAAACAGCAAAAATTGATATGCTTTATGAATTTCGTGAATTAAATATAAGTTAATATTAATTATACAACCATGAGTTTTCACTTGTTTATTTTATAAATCATCTATACTTGACTCAGATAATAAAACACTAAAGGTATATAATCATGGTAACAAAAAAAGCACTTATAATAACTCTGGCAATGTCCTTCTTTATATATGGTTCATTAGCCAAGGCTGATACTCAGACTTTCGGCATAGGATATTCAAATAGTCAAATATCAACGCCTGCTAATACCTATCTTGATGGGGTTAATATTCATTATCGTTATGAATGGGACTCGCCAGTCAGTATTATAGGTACATTCACTCACATGAGGGGTAACACAAACCAAGTCGTAAAATATACAAACCCTACATCTGGTACTCATCAAAGCACACTATCTGAGCAGCCAGTAGCGTTTAAGTCAAAATACTTTTCCCTAATGGTAGGCCCTGCCTATCGCATCAATGATTATCTGAGTATTTATAGCCTAATTGGTATTGCTCATGTAACAAATAGTGCACATAAAATCTCCATAGATACTAATGATGGGTCTGTGGGTACTGGTGGAGCTAATCCCGCTGCTTCTGGTGGTTTTGATATTTTACCGACCTCTGATGAAACGCTAAAGACTAATGAACTTGCTTATGGTGCAGGGATTGAAATTAATCCGGTGAAAAACTTTAGTGTTTATCTTGCTTATGAAGTTACTAGGTCAAAACATACTCCCAGAGGATCGCGCAACGAGGGAGTAAACAATTTTATCAATGGATTTAATGTCGGTGTAGGGTATCGGTTTTAAGAAAAGATGAATGCTAGTGCTTTAGCCTTTATTCACTTTTGTAGAAACAAAGCGCTATTCAGGGCTAAATATCATTTAATCCTGAATAGCGCCTTATTACTTTATGACTTAATAAGTACTTTCGTTCTGCTGGTCTCTATCTTGTTGAGTCAGATAATTTTTTAAATACCCTTATCCCTTAAAGGTATTGGCTTATATTATAATGAAGGAAGCTCAGATAATGGCCAGCGGGCTTTCACAGTAACGCCTAAATTGTTCTTTGTTCCACTTGCCAAACGGATCATTCCAGCAAATGCGATCATTGCCCCGTTATCAGTACAAAATTCTGGGCGGGCGTAAAAAACTTCACCGAGCAATTTTTCAGCCATATTTTGCATTCTGATACGCAATGTGCGGTTTGCACTTACTCCTCCCGCCATAACCAGCCGTTTGAAGCCAGTCTGCTCCAATGCCCGTTTACATTTTATTACCAGAGTATCAACAACAGCCTCTTCAAATGCGTGAGCAATATCTGCTCTGGTCTGTTCATCCTGTTCAACATCACAGCCCGTGATGTGATTGCGAATCGTATTTGCTGCAAACGTTTTCAAACCAGAAAAGCTGAAATCTAACCCCGGACGATCGGTCATTGGACGAGGGAAAACAAAACGCCCTGCTTTGCCTTGCTGTGCTATACGAGAAAGAACAGGGCCTCCCGGGTAATCCAGACCCAGTAATTTTGCTGTCTTATCGAAAGCTTCACCAGCCGCATCATCAATCGACTCACCTAGCAGAGTATACTCGCCAATACCTGTCACGCTAATAAGCTGAGTATGACCACCGGAAACCAGTAAAGCGACAAAAGGAAATTCAGGTTTATTCTCTTCCAGCATGGGCGCTAATAAATGCCCTTCCATATGGTGAACAGGAATAGCGGGGACATCCCATGCAAAAGCCAGTGAACGACCAATAGTCGCTCCAACCATCAACGCTCCCACTAAACCGGGGCCCGCGGTGTAAGCAACAGCATCAATATCTTTACTTGTCAGACCCGCTTCTTTCAACGCCGCCTGAATCAGAGGAACTGTTTTACGGATATGATCACGGGATGCCAGCTCAGGCACAACTCCACCATAATCGGCATGTAGTTTTACCTGACTGTACAATTGATTGGCTAGCAGGCCGGATTTGTCATCATAAATTGCGATTCCAGTTTCATCGCAGGACGTTTCTATACCTAAAACTCGCATTGTACTTGTTATCTCGTCACGGTAGTTAAAGCAAATAATTAAAGCAAAGGCCAGTGTATCACTATCTATTTATTACCACATCTGTTTACAACCACTATTCAGATAGGCCCTATAGTTTTCGGCTATACATATTTAACTCAATGACAGACAATAGATTCCATTTACATGCTGACTCTTTGCTCTGTTTAGTCTATAATCAGTCCCCTACTTGAATATCCAGTGTGGTTAAGTTAATAACGTCGGCTCAGATTGCTTGTTTTGCGTACAAAAAGGCAACCTATAACCCGCGACGTTGTGTGTTTCAATTTTCCACAGCCCTTTACAAAGCTGTGTTCATTGAAGTAAAATTCCGCACCATTTTAAAGACGGCTGGCACTATCACGCCAGCGACAAACCCGATTTCTATTGAGGTGAGAGGCACATGCCAGTAATTAAAGTACGTGAAAACGAGCCATTTGACGTAGCTCTGCGTCGCTTCAAGCGTTCTTGCGAAAAAGCAGGCGTATTAGCAGAAGTTCGTCGTCGTGAGTTCTATGAAAAACCAACGACTGAACGCAAACGCGCTAAAGCATCTGCGGTTAAGCGCCACGCTAAAAAGCTGGCTCGTGAAAACGCACGTCGCACTCGTTTGTACTAATCTTTGCGGCCTGCCCGCAAAGTGTTTGTTTTAACAAACTACTGCAGTTAAAGGCCGTGCTTTCTCTGAGAAAGCGCGGCTTATTCTCGTTCATCAACAGGCGTAAAAGGGCTTATGGCTGGACGAATTCCACGCGCATTTATCAATGACTTGTTAGCAAGAACCGATATCATTGATCTAATTGATGTCAGAGTGCCTCTCAAAAAGAAAGGTAAAAATCATCAGGCGTGTTGTCCTTTTCATAATGAGAAAACCCCTTCATTTACTGTTAATGGCGACAAACAGTTTTATCATTGCTTCGGTTGTGGAGCCCATGGTAATGCCATCGATTTCTTAATGAATTATGACAGGTTAGATTTTGTCGAATCCATTGAAGAACTGGCCACAATGCACGGGCTGGAAGTCCCTTACGAAGCAGGCTCAGGCGGCGGACATATCGAACGTCACCAACGGCAAAATCTTTATCAGTTGATGGATAAGCTAAACAGCTTCTATCAGCGTTCACTGACGACACCAAATGGACAGGCCGCCCGGCAATATCTGACCAGACGCGGGCTCAGTGAAGAAGTTATTCAGCGTTTTGCGATCGGCTTCGCCCCTGCGGGGTGGGATAATGTCCTGAAGCAGTTTGCCCATAATACCGAAGACCGCAATCAGTTAAGCGATGCAGGGATGCTGGTCACGAATGATAACGGCCGCACTTATGACCGTTTCCGTGAACGTATTATGTTCCCTATTCGTGATCGCAGGAGCCGTGTCATTGCATTTGGTGGCAGAGTCTTGGGGGATGCACTTCCCAAGTATCTGAACTCACCGGAAACGGAGATTTTCCATAAAGGCCGCCAGTTGTATGGTCTTTATGAAGCACAGCAAAGCCACAATACCCTTTCCAGGTTATTGGTGGTTGAAGGTTATATGGATGTCGTCGCACTGGCTCAGTTTGGCATTGATTATGCTGTAGCCTCGTTAGGGACATCTACGACAGCCGAACACGTTCAGCTACTTTTCCGGACAACCGATAGTGTAATCTGTTGTTACGATGGAGACCGTGCAGGCCGTACTGCCGCATGGAGGACGCTGGAAACAGCATTGCCTTATCTGAATGATGGCCGGCAATTACGTTTTATGTTCTTGCCTGATGGCGAAGATCCAGATTCACTAGTACGCAAAGAAGGGCGGGAAGTATTTGAACAGAGAATGGAAAAGGCACTGACTCTGTCTGAATTTCTGTTTGATTCACTATTGTTACAGGTTGATTTAAGTACTCCGGAAGGGGCAACCAAACTTAATTCACTTGCGATGCCACTAATTAGCCAGATTCCGGGCGAAGCATTGCGGCTTTACCTGCTAAAGGAGCTTGGAAAACTGCTGGGCATACCTGATACTACACAATTGGAACGATCTCTGGCAAAACTTGTCAAAAAAGATACCAATACATATCAGGCGCTAAAACTGAAACCAACGACAATGCGCATACTAATCGCATTACTGGTGCAGAACCCGCATTTAGCGACATTAGTCCCTTCATTACAGGGAATGTTTTCTGCTCAGGTAGCGGGATTACCGCTATTTATGGAGCTTGTCGACACATGCCTTGCTCAGCCGGGGTTAACAACCGGTCAACTTTTGGAGCAATATCGCGATAATAAGTACGCAAAACAGCTTGAAAAACTCGCCGCATGGAACGATATACAAGTAGAAGAAATTGCTGAAAAAACGTTTAGTGATGCGTTAAATCATCTTTTTGCATCAGCGTTGGAAGAACGTTTTAAATTTTTGGTGGCTAAAGAAAGAACTGAAGGTCTGACACCGGAAGAACGTAAAGAAGTCTGGCTGATTTCTGAATCCAGCGCTAAAAAATGAATCCAGAATTTACGGCTTAAGTGCCGAATGAAGTAGGGAGATAGCCCTACAATTGCCGCTATTGAGGGCAGTGGCAATACAACGAAATGCCCCCTGAATGTTATTGTTGGCATATTTGTTTCGCCGACTGACACCAACCAATACTCTGAAGTGTGGATACTGTCTTATGGAGCAAAACCCGCAGTCACAGCTGAAGCTACTTGTCACCCGAGGTAAGGAGCAAGGCTATCTGACCTATGCTGAGGTCAATGACCATCTGCCGGAAGATATCGTCGATTCTGATCAGATAGAAGATATCATCCAAATGATCAATGACATGGGCATCCAGGTAATGGAAGAGGCACCTGATGCCGATGACCTCATGTTGGCAGAAAACACGAACGACACCGATGAAGATGCGGCAGAAGCAGCTGCGCAAGTGTTATCCAGTGTCGAGTCAGAAATCGGTCGTACTACCGACCCGGTTCGCATGTACATGCGTGAAATGGGTACAGTTGAACTACTGACTCGTGAAGGTGAAATTGACATTGCGAAACGCATTGAAGATGGCATCAACCAAGTACAGTGCTCCGTTGCCGAATATCCTGAAGCTATTACCTATCTGCTAGAACAGTATGACCATGTTGAAGCAGGTGAAAGCCGCCTGTCTGATCTGATTACAGGATTTGTTGATCCTAACGCAGAAGAAGATCTTGCACCGACAGCTACTCACATTGGCTCTGAACTTCCTCAGGAAGAGCTTGACGATGACGATGATGAAGATGAAGACGGTGAAGATGATACTGACAGTGACGATGATAACAGCATCGATCCGGAGCTGGCTCGCCAAAAATTCATGGAATTGCGTGAGCAATATGAAGTTACCCGTCAGTCAATAAAAAGCCACGGCCGCAGCCATCCAAGCACTGCCGCTGAAATTTTGATGCTGTCCGAGGTATTCAAACAGTTCCGTCTGGTGCCAAAGCAGTTTGATTATCTGGTCAACAACATGCGTTCCATGATGGATCGTGTACGTCTTCAAGAGCGTCAAATCATGAAGATGTGTGTTGAACAGTGCAAAATGCCGAAGAAAAACTTCATCACTCTGTTTTCCGGTAACGAAACAACTGAGACATGGTTCACGGCTGCAAAAGCAATGAACAAGCCTTGGTCTGACAAACTGCCGGAAGTTGAAGAAGAAATCATGCGCAGTCTGCAAAAACTGCGTCAGATTGAAGAAGAAACTGGCCTGACAATTGATCAAGTTAAAGATATCAACCGTCGCATGTCAATTGGTGAAGCAAAAGCCCGCCGTGCGAAGAAGGAAATGGTTGAAGCTAACTTACGTCTGGTTATTTCAATTGCCAAGAAATATACCAACCGCGGTCTGCAATTCCTTGATTTAATTCAGGAAGGTAATATCGGCCTGATGAAAGCGGTTGATAAATTCGAATATCGCCGTGGTTATAAGTTCTCAACTTATGCTACCTGGTGGATACGTCAGGCGATTACTCGTTCTATCGCCGATCAGGCGCGTACTATCCGTATTCCTGTACATATGATTGAAACGATTAACAAACTGAATCGTATTTCTCGTCAGATGCTACAGGAAATGGGGCGTGAACCATCACCGGAAGAGCTGGCAGAGCGTATGCTGATGCCGGAAGACAAAATCCGCAAGGTGCTGAAAATCGCCAAAGAACCAATTTCCATGGAAACGCCAGTTGGTGATGATGAAGATTCACATCTGGGTGATTTCATTGAAGATACTACGCTGGAACTGCCGCTGGATTCTGCAACTTCAGAAAGCCTGCGTTCAGCAACCCACGATGTGCTGGCAGGGTTAACTGCTCGTGAAGCGAAAGTCCTGCGTATGCGTTTTGGTATCGATATGAACACCGACCATACACTGGAAGAAGTTGGTAAACAGTTTGACGTAACCCGCGAGCGTATCCGTCAGATCGAGGCGAAAGCTCTGCGCAAACTGCGTCATCCAAGCCGTTCGGAAGTATTGCGTAGCTTCCTTGATGACTAATCAAAATATTTACTGATAAGTCTAAAAAGCGCCTGTTTCGACAGGCGCTTTTTTATTGCTCACGAGTTTTTAGCTTTCACGAACAAAGGCCTGACATTCAAACAACGACTTAAAACCAATGCGACGATACACGCCATTACCCTCACCGGAAGCTTCCAGATAGCAAGCTGTTACGCCTTTTTTCCTAACTTCACTCAGTACATAGTTAATCAATGCTGAAGCATATCCTCGCCCCACTTTTTCTCTTACTGTACTGATATCATCAAGACGGACAATATTATCGAGCCTTGATAGGGTTAAAGCACAAACTGGCTTTTCATCGACATAGAGGGCGTAATGTTGCAGGCATTTCCCGGCAATTAACGCAGCCTGATGGCATTTCATATACTGTCCGGAGATATAATCACCCGTCTCAAATGCACTTTTAACCGGAAGAACCCAATCAGATAAACGATGATCAACACACCTGATTTCATATTCAGCGCAATACTCATCCTTTATCTGCCAGTTGATTAAATCAAGTTCCATAACCGTTGTTATGCTATCAGGATCAAACACAAACCCGGCCTGTTCAATAACCGCTAAAACCTGATGACCAGGCTGTACCTGTACAGCAACAATCAGAAAAGGTACATCAGATTGCTCATTCATTAACTGAATCGCTGCTTTCAGTTCCTCTGCTATCTGATCATTTTCATCAATCACCTGTAAAAAATTTAATGAATTAGTTTCAACGCCAGTTACATAAACCCGGATACCAGTTCCAATATGCCGATAAATTTGGCTGATTGATGAAAAAAAGTAATCTTCCAGTTTACGATGGGACAAAACCGAATTTGATAAGTTAGATAGGCTCATATTGTTGAGTCACAAAATATTTTTATAGGGAAATACAGATATGTTCTGAAATTACAGAAAGCACAGAACATGACCGAGAACATTTTAATGTTCAAACAATAATCAAAAGTCAGTAAATGACCAGAGAAATTAATCAAAAAGACAGTCAATATCACTAAAAAATAGTTGATAGCGCTTAAGAATAGTTTAAATCAGTTAAAAGATACTTATTTCTGTATATAAAACGCGCATATGAATTTTCGGGGCTAGACCTAATGCCACACAGTACCGTATAATCTCCCCACTTCACTGGCCCCTTAGCTCAGTGGTTAGAGCAGGCGACTCATAATCGCTTGGTCGCTGGTTCAAGTCCAGCAGGGGCCACCAAATTTAAGCTGTTAAATCAGCACATTAGGCCACTTTTAGACAAGTGGCTTTTTTGTTTTTATAAGTCAGTGGCGATAAAATGGCGACAGGGATTTTCTGCATTCATTAACGTACAGGAGTCATGATGGAAACTAACCCCCTACATAAAGTCAGTGAGATAAAAACTTTTTCTTCTTCAATTTGGCCTGATGAAGAAGTTGCTATCAATAAATTATTAGCCACGAAAAAATGGATATTACTCGGTTGCGCAAGTGGCACAGATAGAGATGGTAGCCCCATGCATGAATGGGTGCTTGGAAAAATAGTTCCATAAATTTCATCTTATAATTTTTTATAAGCCGCATCTATCCTGTCTTGGGTGTAGCCAAGCGGCTTCTCTCCGTGATCTTCTTTTCCACGTAAAATAGAATTTTACTTTTAATATCAATGCATTGATATTTTTCCGCGATCCGCTTTTGATCCAAAAACTGAAATCCCCTGAAAATCTTTTCACGCCTTTCAGTTTGGGATTTTTTCCACAGCGCCAGTACGGGTGCGCTCTGGCGATTCGCTTTGTAGGATTTGAAAACTGAAAAAATTTTTTGATCCAAAACGTGCAGGCGGGTGCGGTGTAGTGCGTTTTACGTCAGGTTGACGTTTATTTCGTGGGGATTGTGCAGCGTGAGCGCGACACAGTAACGCAGATCCAAATGAACCATAACGAGGAGTAAATTAAGGAATGAACGGTGTTGCGTGCGTCTGGTGGCGTTTTATTGAGGGTGCGCCAGAAATGTTAAAGGCCACCGAGTGGTTAACCCGATGGCCTTATCTACGTTTCCGTTATTCTACTTCAGAAATGTACGGATCAATTCTAAAAGCGCAATTAGTGCTTTCAGAACGATGATAGTGGTGTTAATAACCTCTTTCATCCGTTCGCTCCTATGAGCAGGAGCACGATTTAACCAGCCATTGCCTTTACGCTGCCTGTCCGGCTAGCTTCCATCACGGTCAGTTAAGGAATGTCGCGCTCTGACCGAGGCACTGAAGCGGCACCACCCGTACTTCGGTCAGGACTTTGATACACTCCGCAAAATTTACGAAATGCTGAGTTCCTTTTCTATATCAAACACTCTTTAGCGGCGGTCAGTGCGCTTGCCTAACTAACAACTATAAATTATAAGTTCATTTTCATATCATTCAATCAATAAAAATGATAGGTAGATAAAAACAAAAAAAACCAACTGGTGAGGTTGGTTTTTTTGCATTTCCCTTAAGCAGGGTATTTATCTTTGAGCTATACGAGGGTGGTGGCCTCAGTTATAGCGCGACATTCCTTAACTGACATCATCAGTCTAATACCTATAGCATTAAATATCAACCTATGGTATAGCGTACAAAACATCACACAAATAAACGATATTCAGCCAATAACAGGCGAATACTTCTGTTTCAGCCCATCGGATTTATGGGCGGTGCCTCGGATGGCACTGGCGTTCTGCGGGGTGCCGGTATTGTGATGGCTATGGGCGGCGGTCAGTTCCGCCAGTTCCTTCACCACATCCAGTGTCTCTAACATCAGGGTCATCACGTTAATTTGCGGGCTACCCACCCAGACCACAGGCGCAACGATTTCCTGTTTGACTCCGGCAATGCTCTGTTTCAGCAGGCCGATTTTCTCTATCAGTGTTTGGCCCACGTCGATAGTGGCATTTTTCCCCACACTGGCGAGGGAATTACTGGATGTGGCCAGACTGTAATCCCCCTGCGCCACCTGCTGAACAGCGCCCGCCAGTAAGGTGGATGTGCCTAACACCAGCGTTTTATCCGTAGCCTGAATCGTGGTATCACGGGCCACTACGGTGCGGGTTTCCGTATCGGCCTTGATTTCACGGTGCATGGACGATTCGTTAATGGTCTGGTCAGTCTGACGTATCCAGCTCCCTTCCTGTGTCACCCGCTGTGAGACTTCCGCCCGCTGCTGCTGCAATTGTTCACCGGGCTGGATATCCGGCAGGGTGTTGCCCTGACTTAACGTCTGGCGGATAAAGGGCTTATCGGGTCGCCCGCCTTCAAAGGCAATTTCAACCACGGTGCCAATAGGCGGATACTGAAACATCCCCGATTCACTGCCCGCCATCGGCAACGGCAGGGGAACGGCACGATAAACCGGGGCAGCCGCATCTTTGCCGTCAGCATCCAGCAGTTGCACATCAACGGCATAACGCGGGCGGAACGGGTCAGACATATCGCCACTGGCGGTGTTTTCGGTATGGGCTTCAATCCGGGCCAGTTTGGGCAGATGTAACCCGGCAGAGAGTTCAGGGTAAGCGGCATCAATCTGGCGCTGGGCAGGGGTTTTGTTCTCCGTCTGGCCTTTCGGCTGCCATGTGATACTCATGTTTTCATTTAACAGATTGACCTTGGTCAGCCGCTGCTGATTGACCACAAAACCGGGGCGCAGGGATTGGATCATGGGAATGGTCATGGCATTGCCTGCTGACTGGCTCTGGCTGAATTCATTCGGAATGTCGACAGGCTTTTTAGCAAACATCGAATGCGCCCAACTGCCCAGATAGACCGACCCATCCGGCAATTGGTGCCAAATGTAATCGTCAATAGCAAAAAGTGGGCCCAGACTACCCAATAGCTGATAGCCCGTGCCGTTATGGGTATAGTGCGGGATGGGTTTATCCGTATACGGCGCATCCGGTAGCGTGAACGTCAGGCCGCTGTGCGCCTGCAACCAGTTGACTATTTGGCGTAACGTCGGGTGCTGAAACGAACATGGCCACGCTTTATCAAACACGCCGACCAGTTCACGCACAAACAGGCGCTGATAGCCGTTCTGGGCAGGCTGTGCGCGTTCCACATACCCGGTAAACCAGCGCAGCACCAAATCGGTATAACCCACATCAAGGCGCACCAGTTTCCCGGTGTAATCGGTGGTGGTTTCGGCCGTGATAAAGCCCCGGCCACAGGATGACAGTTCCAGCATCAGATTGGCATCAACCACATGCACTTCATCGCCGGATAAGTAGAGGCGCTGGATGGGTTTCATTCGCTTGCGCCTCCGATGCCATCGTTAATCGGTTTTAAGACCTCGCGTTCGAACCAGCTTAATTTCTCCGGGTCTTCCCCGGCTTTTGTGCCGCCCTGTCCGGTCTGTTTTTTCGCCTGAATGGAACCCGTGGCACGGGCATCGCGTTTCTCCGCCACCGATAAATGCTCGCGCAAGGTAAACGTGACCTGCCAGGCCTGTTTGCCATCCACCTTGCTGGCATCTATCGTGCCCGTAAACGTGCCAATGCGAAAATTAATAGCCTGTGCGGTGAGATTCGCCACCCGGTAGCGTTTCAGGTTGCCATTGTCTTTGGCTTCCGCCAGTGCAAACAGCCGCGACAGGGTTTTCTGTTCGGTAAAGGGAATAATGCCGGTGATACGTAGCTCTTTCGGCTTAATTCCCTGTTCGGCGACAGCGGTGCTGGAAGACTGCCCGCTCTGGTCTTGATCCTGAAACATCACGGACGGCGTGACCGTCAGGCTTTTTAACGCAATGGCCTCGCCATCAAGGGCGAGAGTGATAATTTGGCTCATGGTGTAGCATCCTTTCTAATGAGCGAAGATCGTCCCCGGCAAACAGCACGGCCAGTGTGTACACGGCGTCCGGTTCGGGGATATTTTTACGTAATTTTTCTGCCACATGTGCGCCGTTCCCTGTCCCGGAGAACGTCCAGACCGTGGCTGATTTTCCTGCCAATCCATTTATGGCCTCGGTGACGTGCTGTAACGCCGATTGCCGGGCGGCGGTCAACGCGGTTAACTGAGATTTTAACCCAGCGATACTGCTGCTCGCGCTGGCCTGCGCGTTGGCTTTTGCGATTAATTGTGCATTGACTGCCTGACGGCTGGTTGCGGTGGATAAGGGTTGCGGCAGCGGTAACCCGCCGCCCAGCTTGCCCGGCAATTGCATTTTGGTCGTGGACAGACTTTCTGCCGTCTTTGCCATCCGTTTGACCTGCGCCAATGCGGGCAATGGCAGCACCGCTGAAAACTGTGTCAGGTGCTGCATAAATTCCGCGTGAGTTTTGGCGCAGACCATCAGTATCAGGCTATTGATATGGCCCGCCCCCGTGAGTTTAGTCGCCAGCGTCTCAATGGCATTGGTCGGGCTTAAATAGCTGCCGCTGTCGGTCTGCTGCCCGATACCGTAAATAAACGGGTGTATAGGTACGATAGCGGCAGACAGCCCCGATAAATCCGGGGACAGTTGCAGGGTTTTACGCTGCCAGTGCATTATTCGGGCTGCTCCGGCCAGTCAATATCGGGGGCGGCTGAACAGTCAACACGATTGAGTAATACCCGGTAGCGACGCCATGCGTTTAAGGCTGCTTTTTCCGCAGTTGTGGCAATATTCAGATTAACCGCATCCTGACCGATATCGATTTTTTCATTAGCAGCTCGCAGTAATTGCCACTTTTCCTGCTCTGCCCAGCGCCGTAATACCTCTGGTGTGGGCGGAGGAATATCACCCCAGGCGGGTAAGCCATCAGAGCCAGCAATACGCATTTTTCCTGTGGGGGGTTCATTACCTGCAAATTCATTAAAAATGGCCTGACTGACCTCGATACCATCATCCGGCCATGTACCCGCCTCAATGTAGCGGAATTTCAGTTCATTCAGACAAAATACATTGTCTTTCGCGCTGTATGTGTACATATCAATACCCCACCGCAAACCAGTTAAATCGAACCTGTGTTCCCACGAGTGCGTAGCTAAAGGATTCATTAGAGGTCTGATCTAAATCCAGTTGCATCACAGTCGCGTTGCCATAAACATTAGAACCTGATAACGTCATTTGCACAAAGGCTATAGCTTCAGGGAAACGCATTGGCAAAACAATACGCCCCTCCTTTGACGCACTCACCACCCGTCCCCATTGCAGAATAAGTCCGGTATCACCACACTGCCACCAACCAGAAGTCGATTTTTCCACTGTGTTTCGGTTAATACTGGCTATATTGCCCAGCACATCCCCAACGGTGGCCAACGTGCCATTCTTTTCGGGTAACTCCAGTGTATAGCTCCTTTGACTATTCGGATCATCGGCAAATATCGTCAGGTGCCTTCCGTGTGTGGCTTCAATACCAATAGTATGGGCATCGCTGGCAATAAAACGCATGCCCGGTAAATTATCCCCACTGCTGAGTGTCAGGTAACCGATGGCAGCATGTTTTGAACTGGATATCGGCAAGGCTCCCAAATCGGCTGGAGTCAATCGAATATCGTCTGTGAGTGCTTTTCCGTTAATTGTTCTGTGATTGGGCACCGCGTTTTTAGCCAGATTGACGGTATCCCGTAAGCCTAAATTATTAATAAAACTATTTTTGTCGGGAATATCTGCACCATGTTGGGATTTGGATAACCGGCTGTTCGCATTGTCATTAACGGCGTTAAGTACCGAATTAATGGCATAATCCCCCCTCGGCTGTTTCTCATCCAACCCGTTCCTGACCTCCTGACGTGTGACGTAATCGCCCAGAGGTTGCTTCTCATTCAGACCATTTTCCAAAGCACGTTGGGTTGCGTAGACTTGCTTAATTCTGTCCATCTCGTGATTCAGTGCCACAATTTCACGCCCGTTTAATGTGCCTTTAGCGCGCCAGTCAATGGTATTACCATCACCATCAACACTGGCAACTGCAAAAACATAATGGGGATACCCCGCTGCATCGATATAGTCTTGCAGTTCATCCGTGACGATAATTTTCACCACCGTTTTCCACTGACTGACCAGATTGCCCTGATAGCTAAAATCCGCATAGATGCAGGTATTACGTAACCCTGTAAACGTCTGGTCAAATTCGAGCACACCACGCAATCCACCCACATAAGCCAGTCCTTCTTTGACGATGTACTGGTCGTTATTACGGATCACAGCAAAACTGTGACCAAAAAAAGCAGCTCGGCCGTAACTGTCGGTATTAATCAGGCGCTGCATCTCATCCATACCCGTCAAACGGGCGGTAAAATCAATCTGCCACGTTTCTGCGGTGGTGGTGATGGCGGTTTCTGTTGCTGCACCTTCAAACTCCAGCAGGAACGAGCGGGTGAGGACATTGCCCTGCAACCCGTTGGCGGTTCTGATTTTCTTCTGGGTGGGCGCATGGGTGATCATACCAATCACACCGGAGGCCTTATTCATCAGGCCAATCCAGTTAAAATCAAAGTTACCCACTTCCGTGCCCAGCGTCACACTGTAAGCCACGGCGTTCTCACTGGCGAGTCCGGTTTTATTGACCGCCTGACGGTGAACAATTTGATTTGCAGCAGGTAATTTTTCACTGCGGCTGATGTCTTTCGACGGGTCAAGGTTCGGCACATTGGCAAAAACAAACTCATCCAATACCACAGGCTGACCGGCGGCCACTTGCTGCGCCTTCCATTTTTCAAAGTCTGTCGTTATCACTGAAGACATACAATTTCCTTATAATGATGCACCGTAGGTCACGTTCGGTGCACTGCTTTCCTTGAGGCGGGCACTGTCACAGACGGCAACGCCTGCGATATGCCCCACTTTTATTAATAATGGCTGAGTCAGAATAGCCGCAGCATAAGTGCAGTAGTCTGCACCGAGACTGCCCACCCGCATCAACAACTGATTTTTGGCTATCACTTCAAAACGGTAGCGGCGGCAGGTGCGCCCGTACTGCCGGATGATATTCATCAGCAAATCAGGGTTAGCCGCTATCTGGCTATCACTGAGACGCAGGATAATCACATCCCAGTCAATGTCTGGCTGGCGTTCCAGCAATTCCACATAGCCCACGCCGAGGCGTTCAAAGATGGCAATAAAACCTGCAATACTGCCCGCATCTTTGGCGTTGATAAACGCGTACTTCACGCGCTTTCGAAACAAGGGCAGCGGTTCACCGTTAAAACGCTGGATATCCCGCTGATAGGCCAGCACCGATAACAGCGACTCGGTACAGGTTTCCGCATCGAGTTGGGCTAGCGGCCATGTCAGCCAGCCGTAAACCTGTGACCAGAATGCCCGCGCGGCATTGAGCAATTTGGCAGGCTCGCCTTTATCCATCCATGAGGGCAGGGCCAGTCGCTTAAGGCGTTCCCTGAACTCAGACATTTTTCACCTCCACCGACAGTGTTTTCAGCCGTGGCACACTTAAGTCACTGAGAATATCTCCCAGAGAAAAAGTCAGGGATTCAATCTCGCTGAATGTACGGTGGATTTCCCGCCCTAAGTTGGAAAAAGAAAAGCGTGAGTACGGCCACGTTTTCTTCACGGCATATTGGCTGTTTTCCCGGAAGGCACAGCGGATCAGGTTCTCGACATCCCGTTTCAGGGTGGCTATCTGTTCGTTGCTGTAGTTCGCCAGACTGACCACAAACAGCGTGACCGCTAAATCATGCTGGGTTTCCGGCATCGGCAGGCACTGCATATCATCACCATGCCCGTGATGGCCCTGATTGGTGATGTAATCGTTCACCGCCTCAATAAAGGGCTGACTGGTGACGCCCGAATCCAACAACAGATACGCATTGGCGGTGCCGGCTCCACGGGGTGCATCATGCAGAAAGAAGATGCGATCAATGCTTAAACCCGCTACCGCCGCAATCATGCCCCGGTAAACCGCATCGGTATGATAGTTACCGACGAGGTTATATTGGTTGCGGCAACGGTCGCGCAAATCGTCATCGGATTCGGCATCCGCGCCGGGGGTTAACAGCCAGCCTTCTTCATTCTGCACCCGTGCAATACCGGACACCGCCACAGGCAGGATGCGAAAATAACCGGGGGCCAGATTGAATGCGCCACCTGCTATTTCTGCCATGACAGGCAGCAACGCACTGTTGACCCCTTCGGCAATGGCCACACTTTCGGTGGTGCTGACCCGGTAGATTTCACCATTAATGCGCTCGGTCTGGATCACCGTTCCGGCAGGCACGGTCACGGCGGAAGCACCCGCAGCCTTATAGAAGCGAATAACACCCTGTGCAGCCGAAGCGGGTTTACGTTTCAGGTTCACACCCCACGCGAACATATCCAGCCATGAACCGGAGGCGCTCGCCAGATACATATTTTTCAGCGTGACGTTGATTAAGGCTTCTTTCAGCCACAGCACCGGACGCGTGACAATGGTGTTAATCAGCCGCCAGAACGGGGACATACGTGAGGTGTTAGTGACCAGCCCGGCTTCATTCACCACACTGGCAAAGGCTTTGCTGATGTCGGCTTCCGTGGTCGGCATCCCGCTGTCGCGCAGCACCTTTTCATAGTCAATGGTGGGTTTAGTGTCCATGTCCCACACTCACGCTCAGGCGGCCAAAATCGTAGGTTTCCGCCGTTATCCATAATTTGATGGGTGACTCTTCATTAATGCTGACCGTGCCCGGAATAATCCGCTCGTCGTCCTCAACCAGAATTTCAATCTGGGTACGGATATCTGCCCGCAGAGTTGGGCTGCGTTCGGCAACCAACTCTGTAGCAAGGCCACTTTCCATAATGGCGTGAACACAGTCCTGACCGACCGAATAGCGGTTATCGCAAAAACGCGGTTCATTCCCGGAGTTCAGCGTAAAATCCCCGCCCGTAATCCATAAATCAATGTATTTTGGCTCATCCATAAGCCACCTGCTCCCATTCTGTGAGTTGTCCCGGAGTGACGTTGCCTGTCACATTCAGCGTCACGTTTTCAATCCGGCGACTGTTATCAATGGATGTCTGGCTATTGCGGCTAAGATTCTGGTTTAAGCCGCCTTTACCAATCCCCTTCATTTGCCCGCCTGTGATAACGGTTGACGCGACCTGCGGGTTATCAATCGGCTGCTGTACGAATGGCTTCGGGGTTGAAGCGCCACCTTCAAGGGTTTTGGTTTCAATGTTAATGCCCGGAATGTAGTTCAGCTTCTCAACAATCCAGTTATATGCTTCACCAAATGACGCTTTTATGCTGTCCCATAATCTGCTAAACAGGTTGACAACACTGTCTGCCATACCGGAAAACGTCTCAGCCAGTGAAAAGTTGCCGAACCAGTCACATAAATTGTTCCAGCCTTGCCCAATCGCCTGCCATGCCGCGCCAAATATCTGCGCCAGCGTACTCACGGTTTTTATCACCAGATTCAGCGGCAGCATCAGCAAGCCAATGGCCCCCGACACCAGACGACCGAAAGCGCGGCCAGACTCTGTCACGCCCTGTAATTCTTCATCCGTATACTGAATTGGGGACAACAGATCGGCAAACCAGCCAAACAGGGTTTTAACTGCTTTCCAGACCCAGCCAATGGCGCTTCCCAGTGCATCAAACAAGGGGGACAATGGTGCGAGTGAATCACCCGCGTCACCGAATCCCTGAATAAAGCCTTTAATAAACGCTTTAATCGGCTGCCAGAATTTAATCACCGCAATCACTAAAGCCGCCACCACGGCGATAATGGCCAGTACAGGCCATGTCATGGCGGTAATCCCGGCAGCAGCAGCCCAAGAGGCTATCTTGGTGACAATCAGGCAGGTACGCATCCGTGCCAGCATACTGGTTAACCCGGCACTGGCTTTCGACATCACATTCATTCTTCCCGTGAGCAGGGAAAACATAAATGCCCCGGTATTCCATAACGGGATCAAACCCAACCAGATAAAACGGGATACGCCCATCACGATATTGGCCACAGCACCCGCTGCCGCGAATCCGATAATGCCCGCCGAGATATAGCCAATCCAGCGTGCGATATTGGGAAACAGTTTCAGCCAGCGCACCACTAACTGGCTGATGTTCGCCATCCGGTTGACCAGCGAAGACACCGCAGGCAGCAGGGTTGACCCCACCGCAATACGGATATTTTGCCAGATGGCTTGCAGCCGTTCCCACGGGTTCGCCATCAGTTCGGCCATTTCACGGGTACGCTTCATGCCATCATTTGCGCCCAGTGCCGTCATGTTCTTGCGCAGTACATCGACATTGCCGTAAAGCTGTTTAACGACTACGGCAGAATCCCCGAACGCGGCTTCAATTTCGGCCTGCGCTTTCAGATTGCCTTCAATGCTTTTGCCGTATTTGGCCTGCAATTTCTCCAGCATTTCCGGCATGGATAACAACTTGCCGGAGGCATTGGTAAAACTTAGACCCAGTTTTCTGCCGCTGGCTTCGGCATTGGTAATAAATGACTCATACGCGCCGCTGGCTTCGCCGCCCAGCGAACGGTTAAGTTCTCCCAAGACCGCTAATTGTTCATCCATGCCCACACCAAACTGAGTGCCGGCCGCCCGTGCCCCTTCCATCAGGTCAGTGATTTCTGACATCGACGTGCCGAACGTTTTCGACATTATCACCGCCTTGCCTGCCAGTTCTTCGGCAAACTGGAGATGACCGACGGCGTTAGCGTGGTTGGCAAACTGGGTAAACATTTTCCCCATGTAACCGGCGGTATCGCTGGCACTGCTTTTCAGGGCTGCCGCCGTGGTGTTGGCAATGGTGGTCATTTGAGGCAAATCACTGTGTGACAGCCCGTTAACCGCCTTGCTGATTTCCGAAGCGGACTGCACAAACTCAATGGACGATTTGCCATACTGGGAACTGAACGTCATGGCATCTTTGGCCACTTTATTCATGACACTGCTGTCGATGCCCTGCAATGAGGCCGATTTCAGCGCTTCATCCATTTCAATAGCCGGGTCAAGAAAGCTCTTAATCGACCAGAACGAGGCGGCCAACCCTGCGCCGCCAATCGCCAGTTTGCCGAACGCGTCCTGCGAAGACTGAGCAAACCCGGACACCGCCGCTTTCGCACTTGCCAGCGGTTGTGTGATTTTATCAATCAGGCTTAAGGTAAAATTTAATTCCTGACTCATGGTTCACCCCTGAACGCCAGCGCAATACCATTCGCGGTGGCAATGCGCGTATTTTCCCAATAACGATTATCTAACCAGATGGCACGGGCTAAATTTTCCGTATTATCTTTTTCATGCGGTAAATAATGACGGCGTAATATTAAGGCCTGTTCAAATAAACTGTGGTCAATTGCCTTAACCCGTGCATTTAGTTTTTTATTTCGATATCCAGTTTCGGCGCATATTCCGCATTGACTCTTTCTACAATCTGCATCGCCGCGCCGGGGATTTGCAGGAGTTCATCCAGTGCGGCTTTCGAGGCAGGCCACACAATGCGGCGCAGATAAGTGACAATCGGGACAATTTTATTATCCAGCGTCATATCATTAATCATGCTGTTATACGCAATAATATTCGGTTCAAAGTTAATTTCTTTTTCCGCGATAATTAACGTAATGACTTTATTTTCTTGACTCATGAGTGAATTCCTTTCTCTTATTAATTTCGTCCACTAATTGATTATGCCGGGCGGCACAGTTGCCATATAACGCCGAATAATCCATTAATACCGTTGCCAGATTATTGCCGGTGGCCCCGGTCAGTTTCGGTAATTGGTGCTGACATTTTGTCAGCAGGTTTTCCTGATAAGGTTCGCCCGATGGTGCCGGCGGTGTCGTTGTACAGCCGGACAAACTCAGGGCTAACGCACACAGCAGTAAAAACAGGCTTGACCACTTCAGTACGGATTTCTCGTGGGGCGGCATTGGCGATCCCCTCCAGTTTATCTTCCAGTTGCCGGGCGGAGGCGCGGGAAATGGCTTGCAACTCCTGTCGCATGGCCTCTTTTGCGCTGGCTGCTGCCCGTGTGATATTCAGCTCGATACTGTCACGGTAATAATGGTTAACGCGCCAGCCCGCACCGAACGCCAATGCCACCACAATGACATAGAACATCCGGGCATTGAGCATCATTTCACCCCGTTATGTTCGAGAGAGAAATGATTGCCATCGGGACGGGAAAAGCGCCCGCCCCATGTGCCGCCGAGGGATTCCCAATATTCCCCCAGTGGTAGATACACCTCACTGCGGGTCTGATATTCCCCCCGGATAAACAGATTTAAATCCACGGCCAGACGCTGGGTATGCAGACTGTTAGCAATGCCTGTCCCTTGCTGTGCATTGCGTTTTGCCTGCTCAGGGGTGCGGTAGGCTTCCCCGAGCGTGACGCGATAACCGCGCTCATCGGCCCATAAAATCAATTGGGCTACCTTGACCGCAAATAGCTGCTGTTTTTCACTGAGTGTCATTTCTTTAGCTTCCCTGTCAGCAATGCGCTCCCGCGCTTACGTAGCCAGACTTCAATTAACTGATATCCGGCAATCCCTAATGCACTGCCGATCCCCGTGACCGCAATCGGGCTGATGCCCGGCCACCAAATCAGCAACGCTCCGGCCATCACTGACACCGCTGAACCGAGGATAATCCGACCGATAAACAGCCGTAAGGTGATCGGTTCATTGCCGGTCAGCATCTTGCCTAACGCAATCAGTGCCCCCAATAGCACGAGCGTCACAAACGTTTTTTCATGCTCTTCCATGAGTGCCTATCCTTACCCTATCAGGCTTTGCGTCAGCTCGGCTTCCAGATAGGGAATACCATTGATGCGCACAAAATCCGGGCTGGTGACCACAAACTTCACTTTGTGAGTCATGACGCTGCCGCCTTTCGGGTCAACGTCCAGAATGTCGCTGACAATCAGCTTGCAGCCGTACGCCTCCACCTTGATTTCCTCGTTCCCGGCTTTGGCGTACCACATCAGGTCAACAGGCTGAATGCCCCGCCATGAGCCAGCGCTGCGCGCTTTCGCGGTGACAATTTCCAGATATTTGGTACTGAGTTCAATCTCCCCTTCAGCGGCGACATCCCCGGCGATATAGCCATCCGGTACGCCCTGCGTCTGGGCGGCGGCGGTGTTATCGGTAATGGACAGATTGACCTTTTCGGCATGCACCAGATCCCCGTCCATATTAAAATCGACCGACTGGCCTGAAATACGTTGGCTCATGCGCTTTTCTCCAGACTGCTATCCAGTAACAGGCTCACGGAAATACCTTTCGGACATTCATAAGTGCGGATAGTGATATAAATTTCCACGGTGTTTTTATTGCGCCATGTGATAACAACATCACCGTCTTTCGGCGATTTCACTTCCCCCGGAAACGTCACGCCGTTAATTTCGGTACTGCGCGACATTTCACGTAAGGTGCGGGCGAAATAAGCCTGATGGGTGGCGGTGCTGCCCGGCGTACTGTTCAGACTGCGATCGGCAATTTTGGCTATCGCCTGCAAGCGCACCCGACGGGCCACTTTATCGACAACACGCAGATTTTCGATACTCTGGTAATCACCGCCTTCCACATCCAATGTGCGACCATCCGACCAGTACAGGCCGTCATAATCGGGATACCACATCGGCACGCTGAAACGCAGTTTTTCCAGTGCCTGCAAGGTAGCTAAATCAATCGATTTGCCGGTGCCATCTTTCGGAAAGTCGGACGCGCCCAAATCCAGCAATGGCCCGGTCTGCACCCGTGCCGGGCTGTCGGCCACCGTGACGGCGCGATTGCACAAACGCCCGGCCAGTACCCCCGCCTCATTACCCCACAGACACGGCACCAACTGCACAGAGGACACCGCTTCGCCCTTTTGCAGTTCCGCCAGACGGGTGACGTAATCCGCCCACGGCTCTTTAGACTGGGGGCCATCCACGGCCAGTATTGCCCACTGCCAGCGGCCAAATTTAGCAATGGTAGTGGCACGCAGGGTTTGTGCGGCCTTAATCACGTCTTTGGTCGCACCGCTGGTCAGCACATAGCCTTCAACACTGGCGATGGTCTGCGCTGCAATAATCGCGTCCACAAACGCCCGTTCGTCGGCCAGCTCCGGCAGAATATGCACGTACCCTGACCAGTTCTGCCCGGCGTTGGCCATTGCTGCCCGTACCTGACGCTTGAGGGCGGTATCAGTCGTCCCCAATACCGCATCAAAATCGGTCTGAGTATTAATAGCAATGGTCTTGCTCACGTTGGTTTTGCCTGTTCCCACGAACAGCAATACCCGTTCAATCTCCTTGGTTTCGCCTTGCAGTTGGTTAACCTGATTAACCTGAACATGTGGCCACATAATGTCTTCCTTTATTAAGGCGCTTACCCTGCGCCGTATCCAATCCCTTGTAGCTGGCGAGCCAGCGCTTTGCTGAACTCGTCTTCATTCATGCCTAAGAATGCACGGGCAGGCACATCCACTGTCCACGAGCTTTTGGCTGTTTCGCCGCTCAGTTCGCGGATCAACGTCCCTGCCTGAATAAACGTCATATTGGCGGTCATTTCCTTGACCGGCGGTTTACGCCAGTGCTTACCCTTTTTGACCTGATAACCCAAATCACGCAGTTTTTTAGCCTGTTTAATGGTTGCCATCCGTTCACGGTCAACGGTCTTTTTTACCTGCTGCCGACTGACCTGAAAGCGCATCCCTTGCTGCTGGGCATACCCGACAACCCCGGCAGGCACTTGCTGAGGGCCATTGCGGTAATGTCCACCTTGCAGATAAACCCGTACCGCTTGAATTTCTGGCATTTCCCGAATATGCAGCAGCTTCGGCATATTCCTGAGCATCTTCTTACGATACGCGCTTTTCCGGACAGGCCAGCTTTCCCCGTCTGGCGAACGCTGATTACGCACATTGCGTTTTGCCGCATCAATCAGCCCGTATTTTGCGATACGCCATAACAGGCGCTGTCGCTTCTTTTCTGGTAGATCAAGGTGACTTAATGCGTCCTGCCATTGCTTAAGCTGGTTCCGGTTTAACTGACCGTGGATCATGACCGTTTCCCGATGTGCGCGCCGGTTTCATCCACGCTATGTACGGCACCTTGTTCCGCGAACCAGACTTCGGTGCTCGCCAGTGACCAGCGTTTACCATCAAACGGGATCATGCCGTTGGGGTCTTCCCGTATCACCACAGGTTCGGCTAAAGACAATGTGACAATGACCACCGCCGTAGCACCGTCCACCTCCACCGTCAGTGAGGGCCGTTCCTGCTCAACATTGGCCTCATTCACACTGTCGCCCTGTCCGGTCAGCCAGCTATCAATCAGCAGCGGGATATTGCGTGGGTCGCACTCTCCGTAAGGGAAACGCCCCCATGCAATCACCGCCTCATACTGCTGAATGAAAAACTGGTATTGCCCCAGCCCTAAATCCCGTTGTGCCGGAATAAAGCGGATTTCGTCCATTTCACTGGTAAATTCGGTTTCACAAATCCGTTTTGGCAGATTTTCCCGCAAGAATGCGGTTAATTGCTGTAATTTGCTCATATCAAACGTACCGTTGTGCGTCCTTGCCCTTTCATGTTGCGCAGTACCACAGCGGCCTCAGCCAGCAGGCGTTTTTGCACTTCGGGGCTTTCCTGCCCCGGATTGGGTGCACGGCTGACTAATGAGGTGTATTCCCCCAGTAAATCGGCCTTTGCCCGGGCATAAACCGCCTTTTTATACTGACTGACCAGTGCGTTGCTGCCGTTAATCGAGATACCCGGTACAACCGCAGCAGACTGATAACCTTTGGCCTGCAAGCGTGATTTCAGGTTGGCTAAATCAAGGTTGATTTCTGCTACAGTCGCCAGCAGCGCATTGGCCAGCATGTCGTTATCCAAATCAACAGGCAGCTTGCGATTGACCTGAAATTCCCGCAGGTTCAAATCCGGCCAAAAGCCGTCATTGGTCAGTGGCGCGTCCCGGTAATCCACGGTATTGCCATTAAACATGGTGCGTTCCTCCCTGAAGAAAAAGCGGGCTGTCCGGTTTCCACGGCCAAATGCCTGATGGCTTTGCCTCCACCGCGCCCGCTCCGGATTGCGGTAGTCGTTATTGATTAAGGTTAAGCGTTTCGTTTGTCAGTGCCCGCAGGCGGGCAGCAATGCGTTGCCGATAGGTTTTTACCCCGGATGCCGGATTGCATTGATGGGCTTTTGCCAGCCAGCTATCGGCCTGCGCCAGCACCTCCGGACTGTCCACGCTACTTGCCTTAATGTCGGCGTTATCCCCTTTTAACAGGTGTAACGCCGCGAATTTGTAGTATTTTGCTTTGATTTTCTCGTGGACTTTCCATTTCTCGGTGACATTGTGAAATGTCCGTGAAAAATAGGGTTCCACGGAGTTCCCGGCTTCCGCTTCCCGTTGTGCCCAGAGCAACACGGTGTCGGCCACGAACGCCGGAAAACCGCTGCGAAAATTATCGGGAGTGAGCTGTCCCTGCTCAATGGCGATATCCGCCCAGTCCAGTCCCTGACTGAATTCCCCGATATCAAATAACCAGATCACGCAGTAGGCGAAAATCGGATTGCGGTATACTTCGCCCTCATCCAGATAGCGCTGTGCTGTCGGCAGATAATTAGGCAGCAGTTCCAGCCGCTTCATTTCGACCTTTTCGGCGGTCAGCGTTAACTGGCGTAGCCGCTTCACATCCTGCTCAATGGCACGGGCTTGCAGGTGCATACTTGCGCCATCGGCAATGGCAACCGCTTGCTGCCGTTCCAGTTTCTGGCGAAGTGCAACCTCTGCCCGGTGGCGTTGAGCAGGTGACAGCATTAGTCTGTACCCAATTTTTCAGCCGGTTCCGCCACCTTGCCAATCGTCACGGCGTTCTCATCATAGGCCGCGTACAATTCCGGTGTTTCCAGTGCATAACCTTCGTTGCGCAGGTATTTGTTTTCGAACTGCTTGCGATCGTCCACAAATTCCGCTTTACGCTGACGGGTATTGCGCTGAGTGAGAATTTGCAGGTTCGGCAACATAGTGACCACCATCCGTTTACCCGGCATAAAGGGCGGTACCATCGCCGGACGGCCTGCAATGGAGCTGCCCAGCATCTGCGCGGCAATTTTTTCAGTCGGCCTGTCGGCTGACTGATAGAGCCGGTATTGTTCTGCTGCCACCAAATCCGCACCAACCAGCACCGTTAAGCGTGGATCTTGACGAAATTGCTGTGGAATACAGGTATTAATCAGGTCAGAGGCCATTGCATCCAGTGATTTTAAATCGCCGTGTTCATCCAATATTACCGGCGTGGTAATGACCTGAGAGCCACCGTTCCACTCTTTGGCAATCTGATGCCAGCCTTTGTTGACATCTTCCCCGTTCGGGTTCTCATCCGGGTCAGTGGTATCAGCGGCTCGCTGACCGTTAAAACCAATACGCAGCATATCCAGCGCAAACGATTCATTGATGAATGCTTGCATCTTCTGGAAGAATTCTTCTTCACTGCCGGAGTTTGCCCAGATAGACAACGTATTCCAGTTCAGCGCTGCGCCAGAATCGGTTTCTTTCAGTTTGTATTCATTACCATCGACACCCGTTGCTCGCATAAAACGGCCATCTTTTTTGCGCCCGGTAAACAATCCCGGATTACCCACTGAGACCACTTGCCCAGAAAGCTGATCCACATCGGCACAGGTAATCATGCTGAGTAATTCGACGGATTCCAGCAACGCACTGCGCAAGGCCGTTTCTTTCGGGTCACTCAGGGCGAAATAACGTGAAGTATCAGGAACACCGTAGGCATCCGCTAACCCCGCAGAGTAGTTCTGCAAATAGCCGCGTGCCCGTTGATTTAATTGCATAGCTCTTCCCTTTGCTCTATCAGGTATTACAGATAGTTAAATTTTTTATTTTTATTGCCTTTTGGATTTTTAGACGGCAAATGGGTAACAATCCCGTCCAGTTTGCCAAACTTTTTCAGAATCTCCGGCAGACTGTCACGCAGGCGGGCGAATTCTTCAGTGTCTACGACTTCTTTAACGGTTTCGATATCGTCCTGTACTTCTTCCACTTCTTGCTCAGTAGATGCCTGTGCCGCTTCCAATGCTGCTAATCGGTCTTCCATCTTGGCTAACGTTTCAGCGATGACTTGTAACGGATCGTCATCGGTAGGTTGCTCAGTTGGTGTTTCTTCTTGCTCTTCAATATTGAAGATACTGCGCCATGTTTTTTTAGTGCCTTTAGTACCCTTAGCCATTTTTGTTCCCTTTTGTTTAAATTCCCTGACTTCATCAATCACCAGTGGCTTATAGGCGCCGAATCGATGAGGTTTTTTGTTTTTACTAAACTGTAGGCGGGTTGTGCCTACACTCGCTGGCGAATCCGTGACTGCCAGCCCTTCCAGATAGGTTTTGCCCGTACCGCGAAAATTACCGTTAAGGGTAAATTCCACAGAGGTAAACAACAGTTGGCCGTCCCGGTTGGCCTCTAACAAACGGTGATTGGGTCTCAGTTGCGCATAAAGACGCAAAGCCCCGTCTTCCCCGTGTTCGGCCTTGACTGCTAACACTTCTCCCATCGCCCCGAACCAGCGTTCGTGTTCCGGCCAGATGCGGGCGGTATACAGTTGAGGGTCGTAAAGTTCGGCGGCTTCCAAAATCCATTGTGGTTCGATTGCCCGGCCATCGACGGTGTCGCCTTCCATGGCAATGCATATCCAGTTCGTCATTAACTGAGACATATCGCATCCCTTTCGTTTGCTTCCCCCACAGTATTGCGGATTCAAAAAAATGCTGCGACAGGCGCAATGCGAATGAATTCGGATATGGCGCATAACCGAATTGAACCGAAGTTGACGGGGCGTAAGGCGGAAATTAGCCCTGCATAATGAGGACTGAGAAATAAAGGATAGTCAGGAAAAGGAAGAATGGCGAAATATTCTGATGAATTAATCAAAGTGGCGAAATCACTGTACCTGCGCCGCTATACGCCGGCTGAAATTGCCGGTGAACTCAATCTGCCCAATCGACGGATTGTGTACTACTGGGCGGAAAAATGGCACTGGGCGGATATGCTCAGTCATGAAAGTGTGATTGAGGCGATTGATCGCCGTCTTGTGCTGCTCAGTGAGCGCAATAATAAAACCACGCTGGAACTGGACGAATACGACCGCCTTGTTGCCCATCATGTGAAACTGATAGCGCAGGAGAATAAGCACAAAGAAAAACTGGCTGATATTAAAGCACGAGCACAGTCAGGCAGTCATAGTGATGAGGGTCAATCCGGAGACGGCGAGCCGAAGAAAAAGAAACGCTACCGTAAAAATGATATTTCAGCGCTGACAGAAGAAGATTTTCAGACCTTTGTTGATGGCAATCTATTTGGCTATCAGAAACACCTACGTGCCAATAAGCATAAGCAGGTGCGGAATATCCTCAAATCGCGCCAGATTGGTGCGACATGGTATTTTGCGTTTGAAGCCTTTGAAGATGCGGTATTGACAGGGAAAAACCAAGTGTTTTTGTCAGCGTCTAAACCACAGGCACAGGTTTTCCGCTCTTATATCGTGAACTTTGCTGAACAACTTTTCGGGATAACCTTAACAGGTGAACGCCCTCGCCTGAGCAATGGTGCACAACTCATTTTCTTATCGACCAACAAGAACACGGCGCAATCTTACAGCGGTCATTTGTATTGTGACGAATACTTCTGGGTCCCTAACTTTACACACTTGAATGAAGTCGCTTCGGCAATGGCCACTCATGATCATTGGCGCACCACTTATTTTTCAACGCCCAGTGCCAAAACGCATCCGGCTTATCGGTTCTGGACAGGTGACACATGGCGCGGTAACGATGCCAAACGTAAGAATGTGCTATTTCCTTCAGTAGATGAGATGCGTGATGGTGGGCGCGATTGCCCTGATGATCAATGGCGTTACGTCATTACACTGGAAGATGCCATCAAGGGCGGGTTTAACCTTGCCAATATCGACCGCCTGCGCAACAAGTACAATGCAGACACCTTTAACATGCTCTATATGTGCCAGTTTGTGGATAGCGGTGCATCCGTCTTCAAATATCACCAACTGGAAAAATGCGGCGTTGATATCAATCTCTGGGAAGATCACGCCCCTGATGCCTCGCGCCCGTTTGGTGAGCGTGAAGTCTGGGGCGGTTTTGACCCGGCTCGCTCTGGCGATACGTCTACTTTTGTGATTGTCGCTCCACCGCTGATGGCAGGCGAAGCCTTTCGGGTGTTGGCCACATTCTACTGGCAGGGCATGAACTGGAAACATCAGGCCAAACTGATTGAAGAACTGTTCAAACGTTACCGCTTCACCCATATCGGCATTGATACCACGGGGATTGGTCACGGGGTTTATGAGATGGTGCAGGACTTCGCCCCCCGGCAAACGCAGGCCATCCACTACAGCCAGCAGAGCAAAAACCAGCTGGTGATGAAGATGATTGATGTGGTCAGCGAAGAACGCCTTGAGTGGGACGGAGAACAAAAAGAAATCCTGGCTTCATTCTTAGCTATCCGGCATACCACCACCGCCAAAGGGGGCGCAATGACCTTTGTGGCTGACCGTTCGCAGGAAACCGGACACGCTGACGTGTTCTGGGCCATCGCTCATGCCCTGATGAATGAGCCACTCAATTATGAGAAGAAACGCACCTCTAAATATTCATTTTCAAAGGCCACACAATGAGCAAAAGAAAGTTCAGGAAGAACGCTAAAGCGTCACACGTCCCACATTCGAAGCGGAAAATGAGCATTATCACACTGGGTAAACCCGAACCGATACTCACTTCCATGACCGATTACCAGAAAATCTGGTATGACAATGATTATGATCACTACACGTTGCCGATTGACCGTCTGGCGCTGGCGCAACTGACTAACATGAACGGGCAGCATGGCGGCGTTCTCTATGCCAGGCACAATATGATTGCCTCGGATTATCTCGGTGGCGGGTTGACCCATGAGCAATTTAAGTCAGCCATGATGAACTTCCTGATTTTCGGGGATGTGGCCCTGCTGAAAGTACGTAACTTCTGGGGCGATATCGTCAGACTGGAAGTCTTACCGTCTCTTTATCTGCGTCGCCGTAAAGACGGGGATTTTGTGATATTGCAGGAGGGTGAGCCATTGGTTTACACCCCGGAAGAAGTGATTTTTATCAAACAGTATGATCCCCAGCAGCAGGTTTACGGCTTACCGGATTATATCGGCGGCATTCATGCGGCCCTGCTCAACTCGGAAGCCACCATTTTCCGCCGCCGCTACTACCACAACGGCGGGCATACAGGCGGCATGATTTACATCAATGACCCGAATATCTCCGATGAAGCCGAAAAAGAAATTGAGAACAAGCTGGCCCAAAGCAAGGGCATCGGTAACTTTGAAACCATGTTTGTGAGCATTCCCAACGGCGACCCGGACGGCATTAAATTTATTCCGGTCGGGGATATTTCCGCCAATGATGAATTTGCCAATGTGAAAAGCATCAGTTCACAGGATGTGCTGACCGCCCACCGATTCCCGGCGGGGCTGGCAGGCATTATCCCGACCAATGTCGGTGGACTGGGCGACCCGGAAAAAGCCCGTGATGCTTATCGCAAGGATGAAGTGATCCCCGTGCAAAATATGTTTATGAACGCCATCAATAGCAGTGAACTTTCCGAAACATTATTCGTTCATTTCAAGAAAGATAACGACAGTTCGGGTGCAGAATGAGCAAGAAAATGGTAAAATCGAGGAAAATCGACACATTAGGGAAAAGAAACATGCGTGTATTAAAAATAATCTGCCCTGAGTGCGGCGCTAAGTCGGTTATCCGTAAAACCAACCGGATGCATCGCCAGATCGCTGATATTTATTGTTCGTGTTCAGATGTGGAATGTGGGCACACTTTTGTTATGAATTTGACGTTTTCACACACTATCAGCCCCAGTGCCAAAACAGGCGATATCCTGTTGCAGACTGTGATTAATAACCTCAATCCGCAACAGCGCCAAATGGCGTTAGATTTGCTGCAAACCAGCGCCGCATAAGTTCAGTTTTGAGCCACTATTTAGTGGCTTTTCTATTATTATCATTTCACTTTTGGCCTGTTCGACCAGTTCCCATATCCAATTCAGCGCCACTTGTCTGTCTTTATCATTCAAATTATCCAAACCACCCATCCGAGAAAGCAACTCAACACGTTCTAAAAAAACCAATCGTTCCAAATCGTCAGACATCATTTCCCTACCATTCGTTATATTACACTTGCCATACTGTATATATGAACAGACGCGAATTAATATAATTATTATTTGTATTAATTTCATTAAGAAATAGTTAATTATGTGACTTCCTCAATACTTCCGGACATTTCTGATAATAACCCCTTATAATGCCCTTTTGGGTTACGCAAAATGTCTTTAACATCAATACGTAAACCCAAATTTTTGCTTAATCTATTCAGGATGTTTTTTGTTCTTTCAACATTCGGCGGTTTATCCTTGAGCAGATGACCAAACATCGATAATCGATAACATTGACCTTCAACGGTCATGCTATTACCCCGTAATAATCCCTTCGCCATCGGCTCACTGACTTCTAAACCGTGCAATTTGGCTGATTCATAGACACGTTCTAGCTTTTCGCGCTCATTCATCTGATACCAGCTTCGCTCAAATTCTTCTAAACACAGATCACTGTTTGAGGTTGCAGTATTAATCGTACTTCGTGCCTCCGTACAGTTATTGACAGAACTCCAAGAGGAAGAAAAAACGGGAAGGTCAAAACCCTTGTCCGCAGCTAGTGGGCTGGACTTTGGCACAATCTTCCACTTCACAGTACGAGTCACAAAAGAAGAGGACTCGCCCAGACTGGGCGAGTAAACACCAGAAATGCGCTGAACATCTTCACCGTATGCGTTGCCTTGTTCGGTGATTTCATAAGCCAGACGCACGGTAAGATTTTTACGGGCAACCAATGGCCCACCCTGAAATTCGGTATAGGCTGACCAGTTGCCAACATCAGCCGCAAAGCGGACGTTATCCATGTCCTCATCCGGCAAAATCTGCTCGTCACCTCTTAAGCGACGCAGCTCACGCCAGACGGACACCGGAGCACCACCAATTTGCTGGAACTGACGAATGCGCCAGCGGCTCGCCCATGCAGAGACCGAGCGGGCCATATCCTTGAGGTTTCCACCTGTCTCGTTATCTATTTCGCCATCCAGCGCGTAACCGTCAATGTTCTTTGAAATGTATTTAGCGATGTAGCCTGTTGCGCTACCGAGTTTTGGATCAATTGGTTTCACCAGAAAACGGGCATTGCGAGCGGCTTCGCTGTTTAATTCGTGGGCATCTTCCTGCATGGCATATTCCCGCACAATGTTGCGCATCTGTTCAACGTGCTCAGGCAGCATAAATAACAACAAATGCCAATGTGGGGTGCCATCATGATGCGGCTCAACCACGCGGAAACCGAACACACTGATACCTGCACGGGAATAGGCGGCACGGATTTTTGCCCAGACACCACACAGATACTTTTGCGTATCCCGTGGGCTTGCGCCGTTCCAGTTCTTCACAAAACCGCCGCCGTTGTGGGCTGAATGATATTTGGAGGGTGCAGTGATCGTATAAAAATCACCAACACAGCCCATTTCATTGGCTAAATCTTCAAAACCACGCTGACGCACCATCAGTTCACAGCGACGAACGGCGGGGTTAGCAATACTGCCCAACACCTTATCGACGAGTGAAACCCGTTCACCATCTTCATTTTCCAGTTCGAACTCTTGCAGAAACTCCCAGTTACGGCGCTTTTGCTCCTTCCATTCCTCTAAGGTTTTACGGGAAACATAAGAGGACGCTGCTTTTTGCACTTGTCCCACTGCAATGGCCATATGCTCCGCACGAATGTCACGCATCCGTTTTAGCCGGGCATACCACCATTCATCGGATATCATGCGCGCCACACTCGCCGCCAGTTGATCAACGGTTAGCTCAGTACGGCTTTTAGTCACTTGCTGTGAATAAGGGGCAGGTGTGCCGATTTGCTGGGTCTGCTTTGCCAGTAAGGTATAAACCTGTGTTAACTGGCGGCAGCCTTCCTTTTCATCGGCGGGTGTAGGTAATTCACTGACATAGTGTTCGTAGCTGTCGGACAGATAGCGCGAAACGCTATGCGCCAGTGACCGGATCTCTTTGCGTCCTAATGTGGCAAGACGGTCAAGTTGCTCAAGGAACGGGAAAGGCGTAGCGCCCACGACTTCACATTGAAACTGATATTGCTCACTGACCAGATTGAACCGTGGTAATACACTCTTGCTGAACTGGCGCAAAAACGCATTAGCCCGGCGACGACCATCGCGGCCTGACTTGAAGATATTGGCATAACGATTGACGAAGTAAATTGCCAACGAATCCGGCAGATGTCCAAAGTACTGGTGACACCATGTGTAATCGTCGGGGTTCACTTCCCACATAATGCGTTCAGCCAGAGTTGCTATCTGTGGCATCTCTGGCTGAAATTTACTGTATTGGCGGCGCGGTTTGAATTGTGCGCCGCTGTTTTGTTTTGCTTTTTCTACAAGACTCATGCAAGCACACAATTCAGAGAAGATAACTCAAACGAAAGCAAAACAAATTCTCCGCCGATATGCGGATACAAATTGCTATCAATGACTTTGACGTTAGTAACTTTTACGATAATAAAATCATCAGTTAAATTGTCGTTATCATCAACTTCATACAATCCAAGAAAATCGCCTTTTTTATATTCATGGTCATTAATTCTAAATACAGCTTTTTTATCACCACTACTTATAACGTTAAAATCAACACTTACTATTCCTAAATTACGTATTGTTTTCATATTCATTTTATTAACTCCGATAATGTTTATTAATTAATTCAAAATCAACCTGACAATCTACACAACGGGAACAACCAAGAACCTGAATTCGGCGTATTTCAATAATGGGTTCGCCGCAGTCTTTGCATTTAAATGCAGAAATACCTATAGGACGATTGACATGCTGTGCAATTCTGCGTACCAGTATTTCTTCAGCCTGTTGGCAGGCGTAATCAATATCGACATCAAACATAGTTCCACTCTTGCGCCTGACGCTCTATTTCACTGGCCTCGCTTTCCAGCAGGCTGACAATGGCATCGCAATCTAAGCGATCGCGTTTCGCAATCATGGCGAAGTGACGCAGACGCGAAGCGTGACCATCTGCTCTGACACGTCTTTCATCTTCACGATTTTGTTTGATGCAACGTTCGATAATGACAGCATGATCATCGGTGTTTATTTCGACAGGGGTAAATATAGGGTCGGGTATATTCATTTTTTATTTCCTATCTTTAGATAAAGGGATTCCCTGACGTGTTAACGTCATTAAAATTAAATCGGTATTTATTATTATTTAATTAGGTAGTGATAAGTTATTTGGTAATAATGCCCCCGCTGCCTTAATTAAATTCGCTGCCTTTGTAAGGCTAATTTTTTCTTCACTGGTAAATTGACTTAATTCCAGTTTATGTCGCTCTTTTGGAATATGAGCAAGATAGAACATAGCGCCTAACAAGCGGATATTATCAGCGTAGTGCTCATTGCGTTTATCACGCATTTCATCAATAAAGGCAGCCAATTGCTCATTAGCAGATTTAAAAAGTTTCGCCCTGATTTGAGCCAGTTGATTTAATCCATTAACACGCGTTTCAAAATCCATTGGAAAAGCGCGCTGTTCTGTTGATTCCATTTGGTATTCCTTGTTCATAAAAACCTCACCTAATTAGAAACAAAATAAAATAAGCAACGGAACATAGGACGAGCGGGAAAACAAATCCGTTACCTTGCTTTGTATAGAACGACTCACTGGTTAGTTTGTATTGATGCTGCTGTTGCTTTAATGCGTTCATATTAACGATGCCCCCTCACTGTGTTATTAACTGCCTTATTAAACTCAGTGACATGAATCTGGTTAAGATGCTCACCCGAAACAGCTTCACCTGCCAGCTTGCCTACTTCTGCCGTTTCTCCTATCGGCATATTGGCATCACAAACTCCATTAACCGGCACAGACGGCTGACACTGCAACTGCTCCAGCAGACTACCCAAAAGGGAATTGTCTTCTATTGCATCGGTTAACTTCATTAAGTCAACACAAGTCAGCATGTGAGGCTGCTCAGGGTTAAATTTTTTTTCGCAGTATTTGCGAAATTAACCCAGCACATTCCAAATGTTGTACTAAAATTCCAATATGAGTATTGGAAAGCGCAAAAAATAAATTAATCACCAATAATGAGTTGAAAACGCGAATGACCGAACGCTTTACGCATTTCTTCTTCTTTCCAGCGTGCGTAGTAGATACGGATTGGGCCACCGGCTTTTTTACAGCCTTTACGGATAACACGAGGCTCGATTGGTACACGAGGATTGTCGCCTGTAGTCCAGCGATAGGCGGTACGTTCAGAAACACCTTCAAGTTCTGCGAACCGCTGAAGAGATATGATAGCTGCAGGTACTTTAATTATTGCGATCTCAGAAGCCATATTGCATCATTCCTTATTTGATAATTAATTGTCATAAATGGCATTACTTTGCTCTAGATTTGCCGCCGTTTGACACCAATTGTACTAACTATAATACCAATTTCGTTATTGGTCAACATTGATAGATGCCAAAATGTTTAATGAAAGTAATTTTAGCTATAAAGACATTTTAGACCGCATATGCCAAGTGTATGGTTTTACACAAAAAAATCAGTTAGCGAAGCATTTTAATATTGCAGCTAGCTCACTTCAAAACCGCTATAAGCGTGGCAATATATCTTATGATCTCGCAGTGCAGTGCGCATTAGAGACTGGAACTAATATTCAGTGGTTGATGACAGGGGAAAACCCAAAATGTGAATCTACATTTCCACTCTCGAAATCATTCAATATATCTACTGATGGTATTGATGAATCAAACTTTAATAGTGTGGAAATATTAGATCGCATATGTCAAGTATATGGATTTACACAAAAAATTCAGCTAGCGAAGCATTTCAATCTTTCAGCTACCGCAATTCAAAACCGTTATATACGCGGTAACATATCTTATGACCTTGCAGTATATTGCGCATTAGAAACTGGAACTAATATTCAATGGTTGATGATAGGGGAGGAAATAAAGCAGGAAGATAAGCCATCATCTATAGATACCAAATCATTCGAGTTGTCCTCCTTGATTGATGGAAAATTAATCATAGATACCAATATTAGTATTTCCAGCAACTTTTTTAACAAGCAGCTATCAAGGGGAATTTGTATTCGGACAGATGGTAAAACCCATTTTATAGAGCAAGATGCAACTCTCTCAGATGGATTGTGGTTAGTTGATATAGAGGGCGCAATGAGTATTCGAGAATTGACTATATTACCGGGTAAAAAATTGCATGTCTCCGGTGGTAATGTGCCTTTTGAGTGCAGCATTGATGATATAAAAACATTGGGGCGTGTTGTGGGTATTTATAGTGAGGTTAATCAATGACTATTCGTAAAAACCCAGCAGGAGGATGGATTTGCGAACTTTATCCTAATGGGGCAAAGGGCAAACGCATTAGAAAAAAATTCGCCACTAAAGGGGAAGCCTTAGCTTTCGAGCAGTACACGATACAAAACCCGTGGCAGGAAGAGAAAGAAGACAGACGCACTTTAAAAGAGCTGATTGATGCTTGGTATAGTGCGCATGGCATCACTCTTAAAGATGGCCTTAAGCGTCAACTGGCAATGCATCATGCTTTCGATTGCATTGGCGAACCGTTAGCCAGAGATTTTGATGCACAAATGTTTTCTCGTTATAGAGAAAAAAGACTCAAAGGAGAGTATGCCCGTTCAAATCGTGTTAAAGAAGTTTCACCTCGCACACTTAACCTTGAACTGGCTTACTTTCGCGCAGTATTCAATGAGCTGAATCGCCTGGGTGAATGGAAAGGGGAGAACCCCTTAAAAAATATGCGGCCTTTCCGTACTGAAGAAATGGAAATGGCATGGCTTACCCACGAGCAGATTACGTTGCTTCTCGACGAATGCAAACGCCATGATCACACTGACTTGGAAGCTGTTGTTAAAATATGCCTCGCCACAGGCGCGAGATGGTCAGAGGCTGAAGGACTACGTAAAAGCCAGCTCGCAAAATACAAAATTACCTACACAAATACAAAAGGTAGAAAGAATCGAACGATACCTATCAGTAAAGAGCTTTATGATTCTCTTCCAAACGATAAAAAAGGCAGGCTCTTTACCGATTGTTATGGCGCATTCCGTTCAGCCTTAGAAAGAACAGATATCGAATTGCCCGCAGGCCAATTAACCCACGTTCTAAGACATACTTTTGCCAGCCACTTTATGATGAACGGTGGAAACATACTTGTGTTACAGCGTGTGCTCGGGCACACAGACATAAAAATGACGATGCGGTACTCTCATTTTGCACCTGACCATTTGGACTCTGCATTAAAATATAATCCATTAGACAATAGGATGTTATCATGACATTGAAAGAGATTGTTACTAATATTGTTGAAAAGATTGATAATTATGGCTTGAAATCTGAATATTCTTTTTCGGATCTAATTACTACAAGATCGGGCGAAAAACTTATATTTGGAGAGGAAGTAAGAAAAGAAATAGACTTATTTTTACAAATAATAAAAGAAAATCACACTCACCAATTAAGTAATTTTTCTTATCAGACTTTATATTCTATCTGTAGAGATTCTATTTGTGATTTATATACTGAAGGTGTATTACATCAAGGCATTAAAAATGGTGGAAGGGATCACATAAAAAAATTAAAAGAAGAAATAGCCATAAGAATCAAAAATGAAACTGTCGTATTGAAACATCATTTTCAAGCAGACACCTGCTTATTCCCAAACTCACCGCCTGTTCAGATCGGGCCGATAAACATCTTATCCAATTTTGCTTGGGCAAGAAAAATAAATCTTCATCACCATTTTTTCAAGTTTACATTTAATTCAGAAGGAGATGAAAAAAATTGGAGAGAACAATTAATTACCTTATTAGAAAGCAATGGAAATAGCAAAACAAATAATAATATAGCTATCACTTTGTATGAAATAATCAAGAAGTCCAATTCAATAATAGAAATAGAAATAGAAAACTATGAACCCAAGCTATCACGACAACTTGCAAAGATAGCCTCGCAGGCAGGTCTTGACTGTTTCTCTTTAATATTTGGTAATAACCAAATGTTCACCCACCAAAATTTATATGAGCGCCCAAACCCTCCTGTATCTTTTGATTCACTGATATCTTTTTCAGGTGAACTGATTTCACCTGGAAAGACATTAACATCAAAAGTTCTAGTGTATAATGGAGATGAAATTGACAAGATTATTTCTGAAAATAAAAATTTTATAGTTGCCGCAGGAAACATTATAAACTCAGTGGTAAACAAAGTTGAGCATCCTTACAAAAACCTAGCATTGAGATGGACAACTTCATTGAACTGGTATGCTGAAGCACAAAGAGAACAAGATGATGCCATTTCATTAGCAAAAATTGGTATATCTTTAGATATCTTATCAGGGGGAGGTACAACCAAAGGAATTTTAGAAATGGTTAAAAATATCCTTGAGTTGGATGATCAACATATTGTGATTGACCACCCCCAAAAAACAACATTGAAAGAATTCATTATCGATTTATATGAATATGGCCGCTCTCAAATTGTTCATGGTAACCATATAGATAGATTAAAGTCTTTTGAAGGAGAACGAAAAAAAGCCTCATTACTTAACAGGGTTATCTTAATCAGACTAGCACTAAATTTACTCAATTACACTGGCGAAGATACGCATGATGCATTCGTGAATATGATCACACAAAACTAGTGGCGATAAAATGGCGGTAGAGATGGCGGATATTGACATATAATTGATCGTTAGAGTCAATCTATCTCATTGATAAATAAGTTAAACAATTGATTTGTCGTGGTTAAAATAGGTACTCATAATCGCTTGGTCGCTGGTTCAAGTCCAGCAGGGGCCACCAGAATTATCAAGGGGTCGCATCAAAAGTGCGACCCCTTAGTTTTTTCTAGGATACCCATAGGATACCTTCTGGCAGTAGCGTGAGGTATAACCGATTAACACCGCTACGGTAATGAGCCGTTGTCGTATTCCTCTCTGTGATACTTATCACATCCCCTGAGCATACGATGTTCGCCTTCCTGCTTCCCTAATCGCTACTTGAAATGCAAAACACCATAATTTCTAAAATGGTTAAGTTTGAATCTCAAGAATTGATGAATAATTATTCCAGTGGCTTATTGCGAGCATGACGCTCAATTAATTGACCATACGAATCAAAATAGCGACTCGGCCAGATTTCAGATGGGTGTATTTCGAGATAGTTAGCGATGATCCATTCGCTTTTCGGCCACCGACGACTGAGAGTATTTGCTAATGTAGATGAGCTGAGGCCAGATTCACGAGAAACAGCCGCTAAGGTTGTACCGTGTTTACGTAATGCAGCGATGATATCGGCTTGAT
Source organism: Xenorhabdus sp. PB30.3 (assembly GCF_963895965.1). Classification (NCBI taxonomy): domain Bacteria; kingdom Pseudomonadati; phylum Pseudomonadota; class Gammaproteobacteria; order Enterobacterales; family Morganellaceae; genus Xenorhabdus; species Xenorhabdus sp. PB30.3. The sequence continues at coordinate 38,033 of NZ_CAWQMW010000127.1, forward strand.
GCCAGTCTTTTTTAACATTGAACATTCCTGCTACCCCTTCCATTAATTGATCATTGATGGTGGCGATTCAAGCAAGGTCATCACAACTGGGAGTTACCTTCCAGCGAGGCCGAAGCCTCCCTCACCTGAACCGCCATTGAAAAGGCGATAGCAGACGCACTGGTAGAAAAATCCTACCAGTGGGTAACTCTTTACAAGGGTGATGATCCTTGACCTCTGGATTTTGCCAGTGGCGGAGTTACTTTAACTGATTGGTTTATCGGACTCAATAAGTGAACCAGTATAAATGCTTAACTTTTTGCGTTATATCCCATTAGATACCTCAAGGTTCTATTGCTGTTTGCACTTGATAATTTGCCATGTGTCAAAATTCATCAGAGACTTTTTCGTTCTGTTATAGTGTGATTAGTGCGTTTTGTTAGCGATGGGAGAACTTATGATATTTCCGAAAAGTATCGTTTAGACGTCCATGTCCAGATTGGTATGAGGTCAATACATGGCTACAAACCTTGTCATCCTTTTGGCAATTCAGGCCACACAATATCAGGTGAAGTAGAGCAATCAATTCTACTGAGTAACACTCTATATTTACGCCATTCTATGAGCATGGCTTTCTCTTCATCTGTAGCGAGGCTTAAATCAACGGCATCCTGACAGATATCAATTTTTTCATTAGCTGCTCTCAGTAACTCCTGTTTTTGAAATTCAGCATGTTTTTTTAATTCATCTGCCGTTAATGGCGGCAATGGAGGAAGTTTTCCCCATGTAGGCAATCCGTCATTTCCAATGACCCGAGTTTTGCCTATTGGTGGCGTAGCAGTGTATTTTTTGAAAACAGATTCATCAACATCAATTCCATCATTAGGCCATATACCAGATTTTATATAATCCTGTTTCAATACATATGGATAAAATTCATTATTAGAATATTGATATTTCATAAGAATTATTCCATCAATATCCAATCGCCAACCACATAACAGATTGTTTTGTTGGTATATTGGGCAATTCTCCTGCCTTGATCGGACGCCTCATAGGAATTGCAGCCCATGTATTACTATTCATATCTGATGCTAAATGGAATAGTGCAGTGGATGGGTCTGAGACACCCCATAGCGTTACAAGCATACATGATAGCTCATGAGGAAATGGTATAGGGAAATGAGCATCAGCATAAAAAAATCCTTCATTTTCCCTTGAAAACCAAGCTCTACCATATTGGATAATTCTACCGTCAGGCATTTTGAACCAATTAGCTCCTGACGTGAAAAATGACATATCCGGTATCTGGTTAGGTCCATTTCCTATAGTTCTATAAACCAATTCTGATAAATCTAGATTCTTTACAAACCCTGCTTTATCAGGAATATCTGCGCCGTTCTGGTCTTTTGACAAACGAGTGTTAGCATTATCATTTGCTACCTTTATTGCTTTAGATGTTGCCGCATGAGTTTCACTATCGCTACAAACATCATTACTGAGAGTTACAAAACCTCTATCATCCAAAGTTGCATAAGGATGATTACGACTTGCGGCATGTTCTTCAATTGCTTCTTTGATTGCTTTTCTGACATCGTCCATTGTCGGAACTACTACGGAGCTATTACTATCTTGAATATTCATAATTTATTCCCTCATTTAATCAACAATACACATTGCTAAATAACATGAAGGCGGTGGGATACTTCTCCGCCAGTGAACATCAATAAAATCGGTTCATCAATATTGGAGAGTACGGCTTGATTTCATTCAGTGGATGAGTTGCATGTTTTAATGGCAGGATGACATAAAATAACAGATGAATAATTAATCAATTTCATCAGATGACTGATAAAACTTAGTAAAATATCTCACCTTTTGAGCATTTGATTTTATTAAACCCCATTAAAGATATCCAGTCTCTGCTGCTGTTCTTCACTTAAGTTAAACGCAAAGTCTTCATACTCGGCTTGCCATGTACCAAAACTCATCAGAAATGCAATCACAGGGTCGATTTTATTCGCTGATTTCTTCTTATTCGGTTTGATATTGGCGTTCGCGTCCGTTTCCATCACAACATTAGACATTGCCCACGCCAGCACCGGATCGCCGTTATGACGAATCACCTTGCGATTTACGAAGACCTCAGCCGATTTTGCTACCGGGCTAAAGCGCATATAGGTTTGCGGGAAGGGTTCAACATCCAAGCCTGCGCCCTGTAATTGGGTGCGTAAGTGCGTGGCGTTCCATGTATCAAAACCCACCAACTTGATATCAAAATGCTGGCTGTCTTTGAGAATATCATCACGGATACGGTCATAATCAATGCAGTCGCCTACGGTAGTGCGTATCCAACCTGCCTGTACCCACTGGCGATAAACAGCCCGATTTTTGTTGGCGGGATTCTGTAGCTGGGCTTCGGGCAAGTAATGGCGGGTCAGTAATAACAGCTCGTTATCCACGGGGAACGTGTAACAGATGCTGGTGATATCACCTGTTGAAGATAAATCCAGTCCGGCGTAACACTCTAAGCCTTTCAGGTCGTTTTCATCATAATCTGTCTGGCAGGCTTTCCATGCACCTTCTCCCATCCACGGCGTTTCGCCCTGACACCAGATATTAAAGCGTTTAGTCAGAATTTCTGTCCATTGTGAGGGAATGCCCCGCGCTTTCTGGATGGTGTCATGCAAAGCGGCGCTGTCTACTGAGACATCCAGATTAGGGTTAGCCTTTATCCAAAGTGCCTCATCATCAATCTCGTTCTCGTCGTCCAACTCGTAAATCAGGGCAAATAACGATTCGTTCTGTTCCTCACCGTCTAGTATCTGACAGCAATAATCATAATGCTGTTTACAGGCTGAAATTACATTGCTGCCTGCCGTGGTAATGGCAAACAGAATACCTTCGGGACGTGCACCCATGCCCAGCTCAAGAGCAGAGTAGACGGAGTTATCAGGATGCAGATGATATTCATCGACAATCGCCAGACTGGGGTTAGTCCCTTCAATCGTGGCGGCTTTGGCTGCCAGTGGTTTTAACAGGCTGTTGCTCTTCGGATAGGTTATTTTGTGTTGCTGAATCGCTACCCGTTTTTTGAGCGGTTTTGATAACAGGCACATCTGGCGGGCATCATCGAATACAATACGTGCCTGATCACGGCTGACAGCGGCGGTGTAAATATCCTGCTGGCCTGATTCCATCACTAGAAACCAGTTAGCCAGTATCGCGGCAACGGTGGATTTGGCATTTTTGCGCGGCACCTGAATGTAAGCACTGCGATATTTTCGCCGTCCGGTTGCTTTGATCTTGAAGCCAAACAGGTTAGCAAAAGCGAACTGCTGCCACGGCTCTAATATAATCGGTTTATCGCGCAAGTGGCCTTTGACGTGCGGACAGTAACGGGAAAAGGCAATAAACCGTGCCACCACCTCCGAATCAAACACATAAAGCGGGTTATTCAGGTCGTTGAAGTAGCGTTTCACGGCAAATCGTGACAGGCGAACGCCCTAAAAAGCCATCTTCGGTGGCATAACGCAAATGCAATACTTCTTCCTGTAGGTAGGTTTTGACCTTACCGCTATAAGGTTCGGTAATGGTATAAGCAAAGCGGTGATCCGATAATCTCTGTGGGACAACTGCTGACGGCGGATAAGGGTGCAACGATTGTGGTTGTCCGTCTTTTCCCCAGACTATGACTGCATACGCATTGCCATTTAACAGGCAATGACGCATCAGGGTTCGCTTAAACTGAAACGGGGTCTGGCAATCATTCGGGCATTCATTGAGCAGGTAATCAACCGGATGATCACTTATAGCAGAATCATATTAATATGACATAATAGCTGGATTCATATGACAAAGGATAAAGTGAGATGGGCTACAGTCTGGATTTTCGAAAGAGAGTATTGGCATATAAAGAC